>JBAXJZ010000115.1:0-9648 GCA_037137595.1 Burkholderiales bacterium
CGTGGCGCAGGCGGTCGCGCCGGCGCTGGGCGGCGGCGGCGAAGGCGGCGGGGCGGGAGCGCTGCTCGGCGGCGAGGGCCTGCTCGCGCCGCGCACCGTGCTCAACGCCGCGATCTCGCGCCGTCGGGCGTTCTGCACGCTGTCGGTCCCGATCGACCGCGCCCGCGCGATCGCGCAGCGCCACGACGCGTCGCTGAACGATGTCGTGCTCGCCGCGGTCGGCCACGCGCTGCGCGACTGGCTGGAGGCACGTGGCGAACTGCCCGCGGAATCGCTGCTCGCGGCGATGCCGGTCTCGCTGCGCCGCGCCGGCGACACCTCGTCGAACACCCAGGCGATGATGGCGCGGATGACGCTCGCCACCGACGTCGCCGATCCCGTCGAGCGGCTGCGGCGCATCCGCGACGCGTCCGGCCGCATCAAGGGCGCGCTGCGCGAGGTGAAGTCGGCGGTGCCGACCGAGTTCCCCTCGCTCGGGCTGCCCTGGCTCGGCAACGCGCTCGCCGGCCTCTGGGGCCGGGGCCGGCTGGCGAACCGGCTGCCGCCGCTGGCGAACGTCATCGTCTCGAACGTGCCCGGGCCGGCGGTGCCGCTGTGGCTGCTCGGCGCGCGGATGCGCGCCTACTGGCCGGTCTCGATCCCCTACCACGGGGTGGCGCTCAACGTCACCGTGCAGAGCTACGCGGGCTCGCTCGACTTCGGCCTGATCGCCTGCCGGCGCGCGGTGCCCGACATCGACGCGATCGCCACGCGGCTGTCGGCGGCCTTCGACGCGCTCGACGCGCCGCCTCCCGCCAAGAAGCGCCGTCGCCGGCCCGCCGCCCCGGAGGCCGGCGCATGACGGCGCGCCGCGAACGCGTCGGCCCGCCGAGCCCGCTGTGGACGATCCTCGAGTACCGCGCGCTGCTCGAGGCGGCGCTGCTGCCGTCGTCGCTGCCGCTGCTGATGTCCGCGCCGCGCGGCGACGGCCACCCGGTGCTGCTGATCCCCGGCTTCGTCGGCGACGCCGGCTCGATGGTCGGACTGAAGGTCTATCTGCGCAACCGCGGCTACGAGGTCGACGACTGGGGCCTCGGCCGCAACGTCGGCTTCCAGCGCAAGCATGCGCGCGCGCTCGAGCAGAAGGTCCGCTTCCTGCACCACCGCCACGGGAAGAAGGTGAGTCTCGTCGGTTGGAGCCTGGGTGGCGTCTTCGCGATGTTCGCCGCTCATTCGGTACCGGAGTGCGTGCGCAGCGTGATCACGCTCGGCAGCCCGGTGAGCGGCGACCCGCAGCGCAGCGACTCGCCGGCGATGGTGAAGGCGCTCTACCGGCTGGTCGCGCATCCGATGGGTCCGGTGGCGCACGCCGCGCACGTCGACGCCAAGCGGCTGCGCACGCCGCCGCCGATGCCGGTCTCCTGCCTCTACTCGGAGACCGACGGCGTGGTGCCGCCGCACGAGGCGACCATCGACGGCGACCCCACGCTGCACGAGAACGTGCGCGTGCCGGGCAGCCACGTCGGGCTGGGCTTCAACGCGCTGGTGATGTGGATCGTCGCCGAGCGGCTCTCGCAGCCGGAGGGCGCGTGGCGGCCGTTCGACCCGCAGGGCCTGCCGGGCTCGCTGTACCGGATGCTGACGCCGTCCTCGGCGCCGACCTGACGCGTCGGGCCGCGGGCGCGGTCGCTGCGGCCGGGGCCGGCGCGGCGGTCGCGCGCCGCGAGCGCTTCGTCGGAGCGGTCCGCGCGTCGGCGAGCGCCAGGTACTCCTGGAAGCTGTCGCGCACGCACTGCGCGAGCACGCCGGGGTCCGGCACCTGCTCGCGGCAGGCGGTGGGCGAGACGATCAGCATGCCGTCGTAGCTGGTGACCGCGAACACCAGCCCCATGCCGTCCGCGATCGGCATGATCGCGGAGAAGTAGGTCATCCGCGCGCCGCCGAGGTAGAGCGGCACCGAAGGGCCCGGCACGTTGACGATCGTGCAGTGCGCGAGCGGCGCGCGCCGGCCCGCGCCGGCGGTGGCGCCGCCCAGCAGCTTCGCGGCGAACGCGAGCGTGAGCGCCGGCGTGTGGCGCTGCACGTCGGTCAGCTCGCTCGCGGGCACGGCCCGTCCGTAGGCCTCGGACTCGGCGGCCTGCCGGCGCAGGAACGCGAGCCGCTCGATCGGGTCCTCGAGCTGGGTGCCGAGCTCGGCGCGCAGCAGCGCGAGCTCGGTGCGCGCGCCGTCCTCGTCGTCGGCGCCGCGCAGCGAGGTCGGCGCGATCGCCACGAGGCTCGCGTCCGGGAGTTCGCCCGAGCGCGCGAGGTAGCGCCGCAGGCCGCCCGCGCAGACCGCGAGCACCGCGTCGTTGACCGTCGCGCCCTCCACCAGGTCGCGGATGCGGCGGAAGTCGGCGAGGGGGAAGCGGCGCGTCTCGAACACGCGGTGCGGCGAGACGATCGCGTTGAAGCGGGTGACCGGGATCGCGTCGGGCCGCATCATCACCTCGCTCACCAGCGACGCGGCCGCGGGGGCCAGGCGGGTGGCGAGCGTGGCGAGCGGGCGCGCCAGCCGGATCGGCGACAGCGCGTTGCGGACCACGCTGCGAGCCAGCAGCGACAGCGTGCCCGGCGGCGACTCCGGGAACCAGGGCTCGGGCGGCGCGGGCGCCGGCGGATCGGCCACCGTGTCGTGCAGCAGCATCGTCAGCTCGCTGCCGTCCTCGAGGTCGATCGCCGCGTGGTGGACCTTGGTGAGCAGCGCGAAGCTGCCCTCGGGCAACCCGAGCAGCCCGTGCAGACCCTCGATCACGTGGATCTCCCACAGCGGCCGCGACAGGTCCAGCGGGCGCGCGTGGATCCGCGAGGCCTGGATGCAGAACTGCCGCCAGTCGCCGGGCGCGGGCAGCGCGATGTGCCGGACGTGGTACTCGAGGTCGAAGCGCTCGTCCTCGATCCAGTACGGATAGTCGAGCTCGAGCGGCACGCGCAGCAGCCGGCGGCGGAACACCGGCGAGCGGTGCAGCCGCGCCTCGATGTGCGCGAGGATCTGCTTGAAGCGGACGCGCCCGCCGGGCGCGGTCGACGGGTCGTAGATGTGGACCAGCGTGACGTTCGCGTTCGCGTGGCCCGAATCCGCGTAGAGGAAGCGGGCGTCGGGCCCGCGCAGCTGTCGCATCCGGGCAGGATGCCCCAGCCACCGGGCCCGTGCAACGCCGGCCCGTGCACCCCGCCGGGCGGATCCGGCGGGGCGATGCGCGGCCGCCCACCCCGGGCGGCCTGCGGACCCGATCAGGCCTTCAGTTCGCGGGCCGAGATCACGTAGCGGAAATCGTCCGGGGCCAGTTCGTCGAAGCGGCCGGTGGCGTTCTCGCCGTTCGGGTACATCAGGAAGGGCAGGGTGTTCTTGCCGCGCGAGCCCGGCAGCGACACGTCGTGGCCGGTGTTCCAGCCGACCCAGTTGCCTTCCCAGCCGCCGTACAGGCCGGCGTTCACCGGGGCCACCACCGGATGCTTCACGTCGCGGATCCAGTCGGCGGTCTCCTGGCGCATCACCTTGAGCACGTCGGCCGGATCCATCGCGACCCAGCCGTGGCCGGCCACGTAGGCCTCGGCGCGGCAGTGCTGCGCGCCCTTGAGCGACGCGGAGTTCGCGCCCAGCTCCTTGTAGCCGAACGCCGAGGGCGCGAGCCGCAGGCCGTAGATGTCGCGGGCGGGCACGCCGGAGGCGCGGCACAGGCCGACGAAGATCGCGTTCAGGTCGGCGCACTTGCCGCCGAGGTTGCCGGTCTCCAGCATCGCCTTGATGTCGCCGGTGCCGCAGCCGCGGGTCTTCGGCTCGCGGTGTGCGTTGGCGACCACCCAGTCGTAGATGCCGCGGACCTTGTCGAGGTCGGTGCGCGCGCCCTTCGTGGCCTTCTGCGCGGTCTCGCGCACGATGCCGTCGAGCGGCAGCAGCTCGGTGGGCTGAAGCGACGCGCGCAGCACCGACGCGTCCTCGGCGGGCGCGTCGCGCTTCGACCAGTCGATCGCACGGTCCTTCGTGCGGACGCGGCTGGTCAGCGTGACGGTGGGCGCCGTCGTGCCCTCGGGGAACTCGGCGCGCAGCATCCGCACGCCGCTCTTCGGGTCGGCGACGATCGCGGCCGCGCGGCCGTTGCCGGTCCACGCGTGGTCGATCGGCTGCTGCCACGCGTTGGCGACGTCGGGGATCGGCAGCCAGACCTGGACCGCGCCCTGGGCGTCGGCGACGGTCACGGTCGTGACGACCTCGAAGGTGCGCCAGTCGCCCGGCTTCGGCGCGAAGCGGCGCTCCTGCGCGAAGGCGGCAGCGGGCAGGGCCAGGGGGGCGAGGGCGGCGGCGCCGGCGGCGGCCTTCAGCAGCGTGCGGCGGTCGGTCGGTCGGTTCATCTGCGTGCTCCGGGTGGACGCGATCTGACGGAGGGGTCGGGATGGTACAGGGCGGACGGTCAGGCCTTGAGCAGCGGCTCGATCCAGCGCCGGGCCTCGGCGCCGGTCCAGTCGACCTCGCCGGTGACGACGAAGGCGACGCGGCCGTCGCGGCCGATGACCGCGGTGCTCGGGAACACGCGCACGCCCCAGGCCTTCGCGACCGCGCCGTCGCCGTCGCGCAGGATCGGCAGCATCACGGTCATCGACGACAGGAAGCGGCGCAGCGCGGCGTCGGTCTCGCGGAAGTTCACCGCGACGACCTGCAGGCGGTCCTTCTCGTGGCGGGCGGCGAGCAGTTCGAGCGACGGCATCTCGGCCCGGCAGGGTTCGCACCAGCTCGCCCAGAAGTTCAGCACCACGACCTGGCCGCGCTGGTCGGAGAGCCGCCACGGCGGGCCCTCCCAGGCGGGCAGCGAGACCTCGGGCACCGGCCTGCCGGCGGGCCATGGTCGCTTCTGCGCGCCGTTCTCGGTGGCGACGGCCTGGGCGCGGGCGAGGGCGGGCACGCCGGCGGCGGCGGCCGCGGCGATACCGCCGAGCAGCGCGCGCCGCGGCGCGGACGGGAACCGGTTCATGCGGATCATTCCTGGGGGATCCCGCGCGACGCGACGATGCGCCGGAAGCGGTCGATGTCGCGCGCGACCCGGGTCCGGAACTCGGCCGACGACGACGGGCTCGCGCGGCCGCCGAGGTCGTCGAGGCGCTGGACCGTGTCGGGCTGCGCGAGGACCGTCCGGATCGCCTGGCCGAGCCGGTCGACGATCGGCGCCGGCGTGCCCGGAGCGACGGCCACGCCGAGCCAGGACTCGTACTCCAGCCCGGCGACGGTGTCGGCCGCCGTGGGCACGCCCGGCACCAGCGCGCGGCCGGGCTCGGAGGTGACCGCGATCGCGCGCAGCTTGCCGCCTCGGACGTAGGGCAGCGCGGCGGTGGCGGTCTCGATCATCAGGTCGACGCGGCCGGCGGCGACGTCGGTGAACGCGGCGGCCGAGCCCTTGTAGGGCACGTGGACCAGGTCGGTGCCGGTCTCGGCCGCGAGCCACTCGCCGATCAGGTGGTGCGCGGTGCCCACGCCCACCGAGGTGAACGACAGCTTGCCCGGCGCGGCCTTCGCGCGGTCGATCACGTCCTTCAGCGAACGGATCGGCGACTCGGGCGCCACCGCGATGAACATCGGGTAGACGGTGAGCGTGCCGACGAAGGCGAGGCCGTCGACCGGATCGAAAGGCATGCGCTTGAGCATCGCCGCCTGGCTCGCGTGGCCGCTGGGAATCAGCAGCCAGGTGTGGCCGTCGGCCGGGCCGCGGGCCACCGCCTCGGCGGCGACCAGGCCGCCGGCGCCCACGCGGTTCTCCACGACCACCGGCTGGCCGAGCAGCGGCTGGATCTTCTGCGCGAGCAGGCGCGCGACGACGTCCGAGCTGCCGCCGGGTGCGAAGCCCACGAGGATGCGCACCGGCTTCGAGGGCCAGGGCTCGGGTGACTGCGCGTGCGACCAGGGCGCGGCGGGCGCGAGCGTGGCCGACGCGATCGCGCCGCGCAGCAGGGTTCGTCTGCGGTTCGTCGTCATGGGGTTCGGGGCGGGGGGCGGCGTCCGGGGCGGTCGCCGGGCATCGATTATCCCGTATCCGCGGCCGGCGCGCCGGCGGCCCGGGCAGGCCGGCCGGGGTCCGGCTGATACACTCGCGCCGACCCATGGACACCTCTTCCGATCTCGCGCGCGAGGTCGCCCGCCGGCGCACCTTCGCGATCATCTCGCACCCCGACGCCGGCAAGACCACGCTGACCGAGAAGCTGCTGCTCTTCGGCGGCGCGATCCAGCTCGCCGGCACGGTGAAGGCGAAGAAGAGTGCCCGCCACGCGACCTCGGACTGGATGGAGGTCGAGAAGCAGCGCGGCATCTCGGTGGCCAGCTCGGTGATGCAGTTCGAGTACGACGGCTGCGTCTTCAACCTGCTCGACACCCCGGGCCACCAGGACTTCTCCGAGGACACCTACCGCGTGCTGACCGCGGTGGACTGCGCGGTGATGGTGGTCGACGCGGCCAAGGGCGTCGAGGCCCAGACCATCAAGCTGCTCGAGGTCTGCCGGCTGCGCGACACGCCGATCGTCACCTTCGTCAACAAGCTCGACCGCGAGGTCCGCGAGCCGCTCGAGCTGCTCGACGAGATCGAGTCGGTGCTGAAGATCAAGTGTGCGCCGGCCACCTGGCCGATCGGCGCGGGCAAGCGTTTCCGCGGCGTCTATCACCTGCTGCGCGACGAGGTGCTGCGCTTCGCGCCCGGCGAGGAGCACGCGAACCAGAGCGTCGAGGCGATCTCGGGCGAGGCGCTCGCCGAACTCGACGCCGAGTTCCCGCAGGAAATGTCGGCAATGCGCGACGAGATCGAGCTCGTGCGCGGCGCGGGCTCGGAGTTCGAGGTCGACGAGTTCCTCGCGGGCCGGCAGACGCCGGTCTTCTTCGGCTCGGGCATCAACAACTTCGGCGTGCGCGAGATCCTGCGTGCGCTGGTCGACTGGGCGCCGCCGCCGCAGCCGCGCGATGCCGGCGAGCGTGCGGTCGAGCCGGTCGAGCCGGGCTTCACCGGGTTCGTGTTCAAGATCCAGGCGAACATGGATCCGAAGCACCGTGACCGGATCGCGTTCCTGCGCGTGTGCTCCGGCCGTTACGACCCGGGCATCAAGGTCTGGCACCGGCGTCTGGCCCGCGAGATGAAGGTGCAGAACGCGCTGACCTTCATGGCCAACGAGCGCTCGCTGATGGAGGTCGCCTACGCGGGCGACATCATCGGCCTGCACAACCACGGCAACCTGCAGATCGGCGACACGCTGACCGAGCAGAACGAGCCGCTGGGCTTCACCGGCATCCCGTACTTCGCGCCCGAGCTGTTCTCGCGCGCGCGGCTGCGCGATCCGCTGAAGAGCAAGCAACTGCTCAAGGGCCTGCAGCAGCTCGGCGAGGAGGGCGCGGTGCAGGTCTTCGAGCCCTTCGTCGACTCCACGCCGCTGCTGGGCGCGGTCGGCCAGCTGCAGTTCGAGGTCGTCGAGCACCGCCTGAAGACCGAATACGGCGTCGAGGCGACCTTCGAGCGCGCGGGCATCGACAGCGCGCGCTGGGTGACCTGCGACGACGAGCAGGTGCTGCGCGAGTTCCAGCGCGCGCAGCAGCTGAAGCTCGCCAAGGACGTCGACGGCAACCTCGTCTACCTCGCCGACTCCGGCGTGAACCTGCGACTCACGCAGGAGCGCTGGCCGAAGGTGCGGTTCCACGCGACGCGCGAGCACGGGCGTCGGATCGCCGCCTGACGGTCGGATCGCATGGACACGTCCGTCGGCTGCCCCTCGTGCCGCCAGCCGATGGCGGTCCACCGGTTCACCAGCTCCCTCGGGGTGCCGTTCGAGCTCGAGCTCTGCTTCGTCTGCCGAGGCATGTGGTTCGACCGCCATGAAAACCTCAAGCTGACGCCCGATGCGGTGGTGGAACTGTTCCGCCTGCTGCACGAGCACCGGGCCGACCAGCACCTGCCGATGTCGTCCAGGCCGACGTGTCCGCGGTGCGTTCAGCCGCTGGTCAAGGGGTTCGACCTCGTGCGCAGCGGCCGGTACGTCACGTTCCGCTGTACCGGGCAGCACGGGCGGTTCAGCTCGTTCTCGTCGTTCATGGTCGAGAAAGGGTTCGTGCGCCAGATGACGCGCCCCGAGATCGACGACCTGGCCAGGCGGGTCGGCGCGATCCACTGCACCGGCTGCGGCGCACCGGTGGACATCCGGAAGGACCACGCCTGCGGGTACTGCGGGGCGGCCTTCTCGCTGATCGATCCGCAGGCGGTGGTCCGGGCGCTCGAAGGCCATGCGACCGCCGGCGCCCGGGCGAAGGCGGCCAGCGTGCACGCGTCGTCGACCGACATCGGCGACGTCCTGGTGAGCATGGCGCAGGACCGCGGTCGCGCCGAGCGCGAAGGCCGGACCGGGGGGCTCGGGGTCGGCGAGTCGCGGGGAGCGGTCGCGGGCGACCTGCTCACCGCCGGCCTGGCCTTGCTCTGGAGGGTCCTGGATGACTGACCGTGCCGCAGGCGTCCCTCGGGACGGCCCTGCAGGGGGCATGCTGCCGATGGTCGTCGCGGGCTTCGTCTGCGTGCTGGTCGGCTTCACCAGCTCGTACGCGATCGTCGTGCAGGCCGGCCTCGCGATGGGTCTCGACGCCGGCCAGCTCGCGACCATGACCGCCGCGCTCGCGCTCGGCATGGGCCTGACCACGCTGCTGCCGAGCCTGTGGCTGCGCATCCCGGTGGTGACCGCGTGGTCGACGCCCGGCGCGGCGCTGCTCGCGGTGTCGCTGCCGGGCGTGCCGCTCGCCGAGGCGATCGGTGCGTTCCTCGCCTGCGCGGTGCTGCTGACGCTGGCGGGCGCCACCGGGCTCTTCGAGCGGTGGATGAACCGCATCCCGCTGTCGCTCGCGAGCGCGCTGCTGGCGGGCGTGCTGCTGCGCTTCGGGCTCGCCGCGTTCCCCGGGTTGCGCAGCGCGCCGACCGCCGCGGCGCGCGCGGCCGCGGTGCCATCGCGCAGCACGCCCAGGAGGCCGTCCAGCCCGCCCTCCGCGCCGAGCGCGGCCTCGCAGGCGGCGTCGAGGGAGAGGTTCTCGAGCGCGGCGGCGGCGGACTCCTGGGCGGTGGGGCCGCCGTACTGGGGGGGCGGGCGTGGGTGGGAGGGGTGGAGAACGGAGGGGTGGAGGACGGAGGGGGAAACGGAAGGGAGGGAGGGTTGGGAGGGAGGGAGGGTTGGGAGGGAGGGGTGATTGGGAGGGAGGGTTGCGTGGTGACTGCAGGGGCATGGCGATGACGGCGCGGATCGTGGCCGTGCGGGTGCGGCCGCATGATGGCGCGGAAGGTGCGGGGGCACGTGAAACACAGCCCGCCAGGGGGTTGCCCCCTATCCCTCCCCCCTACCCCTCCCCCGCATTCCTCCCCGAGCAAGGGCACCTGCAGCACGCTCACGAGCGCGGCCACGCCGTTGGCGGCCACCACCATCGCGCGAATGTTGGGCTCCTCGGACGCCAGCATCATCAGCGCACACCATTGTGCTGCCGCTGCCCGTCATGAACACCGCGTCGAAGGGCCGCCCGCCCGCGTCCCCCGCCGCCGCGAGGCGCGCGCGCAGCGCGGCGAGCTCGGGGAGCACCTCAAACGCGGGCGCCTCGAGGTCGTTGACGCAGAGCGGCCCCGACAGCCGCCCCGC
>JBAXJZ010000116.1:0-9631 GCA_037137595.1 Burkholderiales bacterium
CGCCGATCGCCGCGGTCTCCCCCGGTTCCGGCACGGTCACCGGTCGACTCGACCGGAGCGCCCCCGTACCATGAGGCGGCGCCGCCCTGCACGACACGCGCGGCGCACGCAGACCGAGGAGACCCCGTGAACATCGCCGCCACGCTGCTGAACCGTGCGCGCAGCGCGCCCGATCGTCCCGCGCTCACCGCGGGCGACGAGACCCTGTCCTTCGGCGCCTTCGGCGACGCCGCCGCGCGCGTCGCCGGCGGCCTGCGCGGCACGCACGGCCTCGCCGCCGGCGACCGCGTCGTGCTCTGCATGGAGAACCGCGCCGAGTTCCTGGTCGCGCTGTTCGGCTGCTGGATCGGCGGCCTGTGCGCGGTGCCCGCGAACGCCAAGCTGCACGGCCGCGAGGTGGCCCACATCGTCCGCGACTGCGGCGCCTCGGTGGTCTTCACCAGCGAGCCGCTCGTCGAGGGCATCGAGCTGGCCCTGCGCGAGGACGGCCTGCCGCGGCCCGAGGTCGTGGTGGTCGGCAGCGGCGCCTGGCACCGGCTCGCAGCCTCCGCGCCCGCCGCCTGCGCCGACGTCGCCGCGACCGGGCTCGCCTGGATCTTCTACACCAGCGGCACCACCGGCAAGCCCAAGGGCGCGATGCTCACGCACCGCAACCTGATGTTCATGAGCCTGGCCTACGCGGCCGACATCGAGCAGGTGATGCCGGGCGACGTGAAGCTGCACGCGGCGCCGCTGTCGCACGGCTCGGGGCTCTACGCGCTGCCGCACCTGTTCGCGGGCGGCCACCAGGTGGTGCTGCCCGGCTTCGATCCGCTCGCGGTCTTCGAGGCCTTCGAGCGCTGGCGCAACGTGACGATGTTCGCCGCGCCGACGATGGTCACGCGGCTCGTGCAGAGCGCCGGCACCTCGCCGCACGTGCCGGGGCTGCGCACGCTCTACTACGGCGGCGGCCCGATGTACGTGAGCGACCTGCGCCGCGCGCTCGACGTCTTCGGGCCGCGGCTCTGGCAGCTCTACGGCCAGGGCGAGAGCCCGATGACCATCACCGGCCTGTCGAAGGCCGACCACGAGGGCGACGGTGGGCCGGCCCACCTCGCCCGGCTCGCGTCCTGCGGCATTCCCCGCACCGGCGTCGAGGTCCGTGTCGTCGGCGAGGACGGCCGGCCGCTGCCCGCGGGCGAGACCGGCGAGGTCGCGACCCGCAGCGACTGCACGATGGCCGGCTACTGGAACAACCCGCAGGCCACCGCCGCCGCGCTGCGCGAGGGCTGGCTGTGGACCGGCGACGTCGGCTCGCTCGACGAGCGCGGGTACCTGACGCTGCGCGACCGGTCCAAGGACATGATCATCTCCGGCGGCTCGAACATCTACCCGCGCGAGATCGAGGAGGTGCTGCTGCGCCATCCGGCGCTGCTCGAGTGCTCGGTGGTCGGGCGGCCGCACGCCGACTGGGGCGAGGAGGTGGTGGCCTTCGTCGTGGTGCGTCCCGGCCACGAGGTCGACGAGCGCGACCTCGAGACGCTGCTGCTCGAGCACCTCGCGCGGTTCAAGCGGCCGAAGGCCTGGCGGCGCGTCGAGGCGCTGCCGAAGAACAACTACGGCAAGGTCCTGAAGACCGAACTGCGGCGGATGCTGCGCGAGGAGACGGGCGATGCGTGAGGTCGTGATCGCGGGCGTGGGGTCCACGCCGTTCGGCCGCCTGGGCGGCCAGCCGATCGAGCAGCTCGCGGTCCGCGCCGCGGCCGCCGCGCTCGCCGACGCCGGCCTCGAGCGCGAGCGGATCGGCGCGGTCTATCTCGGCAACTTCGTCAGCGGGCCGCTCAACGGCAAGGAGGTGCTCGCCGGCATCGTGGCCGACCAGCTCGGGCTGCCGAACGTGCCCTGCACCAAGGTCGAGGGCGCCTGCGCGTCGGGCGGCATCGCGTTCCGCCACGCGTGGCTCGCGGTGGCGAGCGGGCAGTGCGACGCGGCGCTGGTGGTGGGCGTGGAGACGATGACCCACGCGCCCACGCCGGCGACCACGGCCGCGCTGAACTGCGCGATGGACAACGAGCACGACGGCCCGAGCGGGCTGACCTTCCCTGGGCTGTTCGGGCTCGCGTGGCGCCAGCACGCCGAGCGGTACGGCACGACCCGAGCGCAGGTCTCGGCCGTGGTCCGCAAGAACAAGGCGAACGGGCTGCGCAATCCGCTCGCGCAGATGGGCGCGGCGCTGACCGACGAGCAGATCGCCGCCTCGGCCGCGATCTGCGACCCGCTGCAGCTCTACGACTGCTGCCCGACGAGCGACGGCGCGGCCGCGGTCGTCGTCGTCGCGAAGTCGGCGGCGCGCGGCCTGCCGCGGCTGCCGATCGACGTGCTCGCGAGCGTGCAGACGCGCGGCTCCGCGCGGATCGCCGGCCATCCCGACCTGTGCTCGTTCGACGCCACCGTGTCCGCCGCGCGCCGCGCCTACGAGGCCGCCGGCATCGCGCCCGCGGATGTCGACGTCTGCGAGCTGCACGACTGCTTCTCGATCGCCGAGGTGATCGACAGCGAGGACCTGGGCCTGGTGCCGCGTGGCCGGGGCGGCGGCTGGGCCGCCGAGGGCCGCACCGCGATCGGCGGCGACGTCGCGATCAACCCGAGCGGCGGCCTGCTCGCCAAGGGCCATCCGGTCGGCGCCACCGGCGTGGGTCAGCTCTACGAGGTCGTCCAGCAGCTGCGCGGCACGCATCCGAACCCGGTGCCTGGCGCGGCGATCGGCATGACCCACAACCTCGGCGGCACCGGCGTCGCCTGCACGGTGTCGATCCTGCGGCGGGGGGACGCATGAGCACGGCGGCGCCCGTCGCGGTGCTGCGCTGCGCCGACTGCGGCCGGATCGACTCACCCGGCCGCGTGGTCTGCGCAGGCTGCCTGTCGACGCGGCTCGAGCCGTCTACGGTGGCCGGCAGCGGCCGGCTCGCGACCTGGACCACGATCCGCCGCGCGCCGACGCGCTTCCGCGAGGACGCGCCCTACGAGGTCGCGGTCGTCGACCTCGACGCCGGCCTGCGCGTGACCGGCCGGCTCGCGCCGGGCGGGTCGCCCGCGGTCGGCGCGCCGGTGCGCGCGCTCGCCGGCGACGGCCCCTTCATCCGATTCGAGCTGGGCGACCCCGCGCCCGGCGCCGCTCCCGACCGAGGATCCCGATGACCGACATCCGCTACGAAGCCCACGGCCGCGTGAGGCTGATCACCATCGACCGGCCCGCGAAGATGAACTCGCTGGACTTCGAGGCCAACGATCGGCTGGTCGCGGCCTGGCGCGAGTTCGACGCCGACGACGAGGCCTGGGTCGCGGTGGTGACCGGCGCCGGCGACGCGGCGTTCTGCGCCGGCGCCGACCTGAAGACCTACACGATGGACTTCGCGCGCCGGCCCGCGCCGGAGTTCCGCCGCCGCTTCACCAACGGCCCGGGCTTCGGCGGCATCACGCGCAACCTCGACATCGACAAGCCGATCCTCGCCGCGGTCAACGGCTTCGCGATCTCCGGCGGCTTCGAGCTCGCGCTCGCCTGCGACCTGCGCTTCTGCTCGCCGAACGCCGAGTTCGCGCTGCAGGACGCGAAGTGGGGCTTCCACGCCTGCGACGGCGGCCTGATCCGGCTGCCGCAGATCGTCGGCATGGGCCACGCGATGGAGATCATCCTGTCGGGCGACCGCGTCGACGCGGAGCACGCGTACCGGATCGGGCTGGTCAACCGGATCTGGCCGCAGGCCGAGCTGCTCGAACGGACGATGGACTACGCGCAGAAGCTGGCGAGCCGCTCGCCGCTGTCGCACCGCTTCGCGAAGGAAGTGATCCGGCGCTCGCACGGGCTGTCGCAGCCCGAGGCGCTGCGGCTCGAATCGTCGAGCTTCCACGACGTCGGCCTGACCGAGGACCTGGCCGAGGGCACGACCTCGTTCCGCGAGCGGCGCGAGGCGCGGTTCAAGGGCCGCTGACCCGGGCGACGCGACGCGGGGGCGCTGCGCTACACTGGGCCGAACCCCGTCGCCGCCCGATGCCATGCGCCGAGACCCCCGCTTCCCGAACCTGTACGTGCTCGATCACCCGCTGATCCAGCACAAGCTCTCGCACATGCGCGACCGGCACACGTCGACGCGCACCTTCCGGCAGCTGCTGCGCGAGCTCACGCTGCTGATGGGCTACGAGATCACCCGCGAGCTGCCGCTCACCACGATGCCGATCGAGACGCCGCTGTGTCCGATGGACGCGCCGGTGATCGACGGCAAGAAGGTCGCGGTGGTGCCGGTGCTGCGCGCGGGGCTGGGGATGGCCGAGGGCCTGATGGAGCTGATGCCCTCGGCGCGCCAGGGCCACATCGGCCTGTACCGCGGCGAGGACAACCGGCCGGTCGAATACTACGTGCGGCTGCCCGAGATCGAGGGCCGGATCTTCATCGTCTGCGATCCGATGCTCGCCACCGGCCACTCCGGCGCACACGCGGTCCAGGTGCTGATCGACCGCGGCGTGCCCGCCGCGCAGATCCGCTTCCTCGCGCTGGTCGCCGCGCCCGAGGGGGTCGCGGCCTTCCAGCAGCGGCATCCGGGCGTACCGGTCTATGTCGCCGCGCTCGACTCGCACCTGAACGAGCACGCCTACATCGTCCCCGGCCTGGGCGACGCCGGCGACCGGATCTTCGGCACCAAGCACTGAGGCCCGCGCGGTGCGCGTCGCCCTGCTCGCCGACGTCCACGCGAACCGCGAGGCACTCACGGCGGTGCTCGACGACGTGCGCCGGCGCGGCGCCGACCGGCTGGCCTTCCTCGGCGATCTGGTGGGCTACGGCGCGGATCCCCAGTGGGTGGTCGACCGCGTCCGCGAGGCGGTCGCGCAGGGCGCCGTCGCCGTCCGCGGCAACCACGACGCATCGGTCGCCGATGCGGCGCGCGCGGGGCTGCACGACGAGGCGCAGCGCGTCGTCGACTGGACCCGCGAGCGGCTCGACGCCGACGCGCTTGCGTTCCTGCGCGGGCTGCCGCTCACGCACGAGGACGGCGGCGTGCTCTACGTGCACGCGAACGCCTACGCGCCTTCGCGTTGGGAGTACCTGCTGTCGCGCGTCGAGGTCGGCCGCAGTCTCGCCGCGACCGACGCGTCGCTGACGGTCTGCGGCCACGTCCACGAGCCGATGCTCTGGACGATGTCGGGTACGGGCAAGCTCGGCGAGTTCGTGCCGGTGCCGGGCACCGAGATCCCGATCCCCGGCCCGCGGCGCTGGCTCGCGGTCGTGGGCTCGGCCGGCCAGCCGCGCGACGGTGATCCGGCCGCCTGCTGGGCGATGCTCGACGACGGCGCGCGCACGATCTGCTGGCACCGCGTGCCCTACGACCACGCGGGCGCGGCGCGCCGGATCCGCGAGGCCGGACTGCCCGAGCGCTTCGCCGCGCGGCTCGAGACCGGCGCCTGACGCGCGGCGCGTCGCGCCGACCTGATCCGCGTCAAGGGCCGCGCGGCCGCTGCGCGCGATCATCCCCCTGGTCCGCGACCGGGGAGGGGCGATGCTGAGCGAGGGCATGGAGATCGGCGGATTCGTGCTGCGCGAGCGGATGCACGCGGGCAGCATGGCGAGCCTGTGGCGCGTCGAGCGGCCGGGCGAATCCGCGCCGCTGGTGATGAAGCTGCCGCGGGTCCGCGAGGGCGACGACCCGGCCGCGATCGTCGGCTTCGAGGTCGAGCAGATGATCCTGCCGCGGCTCGCCGGCCCGCATGTGCCGCGCTTCGTCGCGGCCGCCGGCTTCGACGCGCCGCAGCCCTTCGTCGTGATGGAGCGCCTCGACGGTCCGACGCTGCGCGAGCGGCTCGACGACGCGCCGCTGCCCGCGGCCGAGGTCGCCGCGATCGGGGCGAAGGTCGCCGACGCGCTGCACGACCTGCACCGCCAGCACGTGCTGCACCTGGACCTCAAGCCGAGCCAGGTGATGTGGCGGCCCACCGGCGAGGCGGTGCTGATCGACTTCGGGCTGTCGCGGCACGAGCGGCTGCCCGACCTGCTCGCCGAGGAGTTCCGGCTGCCGATGGGCACCGGCCCCTACATCTCGCCCGAGCAGGTCCGCGGCCTGCGCGACGACCCGCGCAGCGACCTGTTCGCGCTCGGCGTGATGCTCTACCACCTCGCGACCGGGCAGCGCCCGTTCGGCTTCCCGAAGACCGTGCGCGGGCTGCGCCGGCGGCTCTGGCGCGATCCGGTGCCGCCGCGCGCCATCGTCCCCGACTGCCCGCCCTGGCTGCAGGAGGTGATCCTCGGCTGCCTCGAGGCGGCGCCCGCCGCGCGCTGGCAGACCGCCGCGCAGGTGGCGCTGCTGCTGCGCCATCCCGAGCAGGTCGCGCTCGGCGAACGCGCGGCCCGCACTCGCCGCGACGGCGCGCGCGCCGTGCTGCGCCGCTGGTTCCGCTCGATCGGGGAGGAGCCGCGCGCCGCCGCGCCGCTGTCGCGCCACCTCGCGGCAGCGCCGATCGTGATGGTCGCGGTCGACCTGTCGCACGGCGCGGACGCGCTCGCCGAGGCGCTGCGCGAGACGACCCGCCGCGTGCTGCAGTCCGAGCCCTCGGCGCGGCTCGCCTGCGTCACCGTGCTCAGGACCGCGCGCATCGGGATCGACACGATGGTCGACGCGTCGGGCCGCCACCTGCACGTGCAGGGCCTGGCCGACCTCGCGCACTGGTCCCGCGCGCTCGGGCTGCCCGCCGACCGCCTCACGCACCACGTGCTCGAAGCCCCCGACGCCGCAGCCGCGATCGTCGACTACGCGACGACGAATGGCGTCGACCACGTGCTGATGGGCGCGCGCGCGAGCTCGTCGCTGCGGCGCTACCTCGGCAGCGTGTCGTCGCAGGTGGTCGCGGCCGCGCCGTGCACGGTGACCGTCGTGCGCGTGCCGGCCCGTGCCGACGCGCTCGCCGATGTGTCGTCGCCGGGCTGCGCGGTCGATGCGTGATCGAAGAGAGAGATTGGTGAGTATTGAGTGACTTAGTCGGTCCGAAGACCGTCGAAGCGGCGAATGTCCGTCAGGACGGCGTAAGTCACTGCGCGGAGCATGGTCATCGTTCGGCGCCCACTTCTTGCGCCGTGCGATTCCACCACAGGGGGAGATACAGACATGGCGAGTTCAGCACCGGCCGCGCGAGGCATCAGCACCGTCGCGCCCATGACCGAAGAGGAGAAGCGCGTCGTCTTCGCGTCGTCCCTCGGCACGGTCTTCGAGTGGTACGACTTCTACCTGTTCGGCGCGATGGCGGCGATCATCGCGAAAAACTTCTTTTCCGGCCTCGACGAGTCGACCCGGATCATCTTCGTGCTGCTGGCCTTCGCGGCCGGCTTCGCGGTGCGGCCGTTCGGCGCGCTCGTGTTCGGTCGCCTCGGCGACCTCGTCGGCCGGAAGTACACCTTCCTGGTCACCATCCTGATCATGGGCCTGGCCACGTTCCTCACGGGCGTGCTGCCGACCTACGCGACGATCGGCATCTGGGCGCCGATCATCCTGATCGGCCTGCGGCTGCTGCAGGGCCTGGCGCTCGGCGGCGAGTACGGCGGCGCGGCCACCTACGTGGCCGAGCACGCGCCGCACGGCCGTCGCGGCTTCTACACCGCGTGGATCCAGACGACCGCCACCGTCGGCCTGATGATCTCGCTGATCGTGATCCTGGCCACCCGCACCTGGATCGGCGAGGCCGCGTTCGCCGACTGGGGCTGGCGCATCCCGTACCTCGTCTCGATCGTGCTGCTCGCGGTGTCGGTCTGGATCCGGATGCAGCTGCACGAGTCGCCCGCCTTCACGAAGATGAAGTCCGAGGGCAAGACCTCGAAGGCGCCGCTGTCCGAGTCGTTCGGCCAGTGGGGCAACCTGAAGATCGTGATCCTGGCGCTCGTCGGCCTCACCGCCGGCCAGGCCGTGGTCTGGTACACCGGCCAGTTCTACACGCTCTTCTTCCTGGAGCGCATGGCGAAGGTCGACGGCGCGACGGCGAACATCCTGGTCGCCACCTCGCTGATCATCGGCACGCCGTTCTTCCTGCTGTTCGGCTGGCTGTCCGACAAGATCGGCCGCAAGCCGATCATCATGGCCGGCCTGATCATCGCCGCGCTGACCTACTTCCCGCTGTTCAAGGCGCTGACGCACTACGCGAACCCGGCGCTCGAGACCGCGCTGGCCAGCTCGCCGATCACGGTCAGCGCCGATCCGGGCAACTGCTCGTTCCAGTTCAACCCGACCGGCACCGCGAAGTTCACCAACTCGTGCGACGTGGCCAAGGCCTACCTGGCCGCCAACGGCCTGAACTACAAGAACGTGTCGGGCACGGCCGGCGACGTGGCGAAGGTCTCGTTCGGCGACAAGGTCATCGCGGCGTACGACGGGAAGGCCGCCAACGCCAAGGAAGAGGCCGCACGCTTCAAGAAGGAGATGGACGAGGCGGTGAAGGCGGCGGGCTATCCGGCGAAGGCCGATCCGGCGCAGATGAACAAGCCGATGATCATCCTCGTGCTGACGATCATGGTGGTCTACGTGACCATGGTCTACGGCCCGATCGCGGCGATGCTCGTCGAGCTGTTCCCGACCAAGATCCGCTACACCTCGATGTCGCTGCCGTATCACATCGGCAACGGCTGGTTCGGCGGCTTCCTGCCGGCCACCTCGTTCGCGATCGTCGCGGCGCAGGGCGACATCTACTCGGGTCTCTGGTACCCGATCATCATCGCCGTCGTCACCTTCGTCATCGGCATGCTGTTCGTGCGCGAGACCAAGGACCGCGACATCTTCGCCAACGACTGATCACGGGCGCGGGCGGCGCGGCGCGCCGCCCCGATCCGCGACGCCCGCGCGCCCGTCCCCGACGGGCGCGCGTCCTTCGAGAACCAGGGAGCATTCCACATGACCAAGATCATCATCGGTTTCGTCGTCCTCGCGGGCGTGCTGCTCGTCGTGATGAACATGGGCGGCCACGTCGACATGGGCGGCGAACACGCCGCGCAGGAGTCGATGAAGAGCGAAGCGAAGGCCGAGCCCGCGAAGTAGGGCGCGGCCCTTGATGCGGCCGACCGCGGGCGCACGATGAACGCGGTCCCCGGCCTGCCCGCCACCGACGCGACTCGGCTCACGTCCGGCCAGCGTCGCGTGGTGTTCGCGACGGTGCTCGGCACGGCGCTCGAGTGGTACGACTTCTACCTCTTCGTCGTCCTGGCGCCGGTGGTCGGCGCGCATTTCTTCGCGCCGCTCGATGCGGGGCTCCGCACCGCGGCCACGCTGCTCGCCTTCGTGGCCGCGTTCGCCGTGCGCCCCATCGGCGCGTTGCTGTTCGGCGTGCTCGCCGACCGCATCGGGCGCAAGGGCGTCTTCGTCTTCACCGTCGTCGCGATGGGCGGCTCGACCTGCGCGGTGGGGCTGCTGCCGGGCTGGGAGACGCTCGGGCTCGCGGCCCCCTTCGTGCTGGTCGCGCTGCGGATGGTGCAGGGCCTGGCGATCGGCGGCGAATACGGGGCGGCGGCGGCCTTCATGGCCGAGCACGCGCCGCCCGGCGGCCGCGGCGCGTACACCGCCTGGCTGCAGACCACCGCGACGCTCGGCCTGCTCGCGGCCCTCGGGGTGGAGCTCGGGCTGCGGTCCGT
>JBAXJZ010000117.1:0-9630 GCA_037137595.1 Burkholderiales bacterium
GGCGCGGGCGCACCGCCCTGCCCTCGGCGCGGCTCGCCGCGACGGCCCTGCGGCGGACGCGGCGGCCGGTCGTCGTCGATCGTCGAGCGCTGCGACGGCGGCGGCGGCACGAAACCCGCGGGCATCGCGGCCCGCGGCACCGGACGCTTGATCAGCCTCTCGATGTCCGCCAGCAGCTTGGTCTCCTCGCGGTCGACCAGCGACATCGCCGAGCCCTCGCTGCCGGCCCGGCCGGTGCGGCCGATCCGGTGCACGTAGTCCTCGGGCACGTTCGGCAGCTCGAAGTTCACCACGTGCGGCAGCTGGTCGATGTCCAGGCCGCGCGCCGCGATGTCGGTCGCCACCAGCACCTGCAGCGAGCCGTCCTTGAAGGACGCGAGCGCACGCGTGCGGGCGTTCTGGCTCTTGTTGCCGTGGATCGCCATCGACTCGATGCCGTCCTTGCACAGCTGCTCGGCGAGCCGGTTCGCGCCGTGCTTGGTCCGCGTGAAGACCAGCACCTGGAACCAGTTGCCTTCCTTGATGAGGTACGCGAGCAGGTGGCGCTTCACGCCCTTGTCGACGAGGTAGGCCGACTGCGTGACGAGCTCGGAGGCGGTGTTGCGCCGCGCGACCTCGACGCTCGCCGGGTCGTGCAGCATCGAGTCGGCGAGCTCGCGGATCTCGTCGGCGAAGGTCGCCGAGAACATCAGGTTCTGGCGCTGCTTCGGCAGGTAGGCGAGGACCTTGCGGATGTCCCGGATGAAGCCCATGTCGAGCATCCGGTCCGCCTCGTCGAGGACCAGCACCTCGATGGCCGACAGGTCGGCGGTGCGCTGGCCGAGGTGGTCGAGCAGGCGGCCGGGCGTGGCGACGAGGATGTCGGTGCGGTCGCGCAGCGCCGAGATCTGCGGGTTGATGTTCACGCCGCCGAAGATCACGGTCGAGGTGAGCGCCAGGTACTTGCCGTAGGTGCGGACCGATTCCTCGACCTGGGCCGCGAGCTCGCGGGTGGGGACGAGGACGAGGCAGCGCGGCTTGCCGGGCTGCGAGCGGCGCGGCCGGCCGTCGGGGCCGGGCGCGGACAGGCGCTGCAGGATCGGCAGCGTGAAGCCGGCGGTCTTGCCGGTGCCGGTCTGCGCGGCGGCGCGCAGGTCGCGGCCGGTCAGCACGACGGGGATGGCCTGCGCCTGGATCGGCGTGGGCGTGGAATAGCCGGCGTCGGAAATGGCGCGCAGCAGCGGTTCGGCGAGCCCGAGGCTCGCGAAGGTCACGGAGGAGGTCATGTGTCTCGGTTCCAGCGACAGCCTGCCGCTCTTGCCGAGTGACACCAATCGAGGCGGACGTCCGGGGAAGGGATCGGAGTGATCGGCCGGCGGGGAGCCGGCTGGACGCGTGGATTGGCTGCTCGCGTCCGGAGGTCCATGGTAGCACGCGCGTCCCGAGGCCCTCGGCGCCGCCGGTCGGCCCGCCCGGCTGCCTATACTCCCGGTCATGGACAAGACCCTCGCCGACCTGCGCAAGAGCTACGAGAAGGACGAACTCGTCGAGGACCGGGCCGCCGGCGCGCCGCTCGACCAGTTCGCCCGCTGGATGCAGCAGGCCCTCGACGCGAAGCTCGAGGAGCCGAACGCGATGACCGTCGCCACCGTCGGCCCCGACGGCCGGCCCTCGACGCGCATCGTGCTGATCAAGGGTTTCGATGCCCGCGGCATCGTCTGGTACACGAACTACGAGAGCCGCAAGGGCCGCGAGCTCGACGTGCATCCGTTCGCGGCGCTGCAGTTCCACTGGGTCACGCTCGAGCGCGTGGTGCGGATCGAGGGCCGGGTCTCGAAGGTCGACGCCGCCGAGTCCGACGAGTACTTCGCGTCGCGGCCGCTGGCCTCGCGGATCGGCGCCTGGGCCTCGGACCAGAGCCGTGCGATCGCGTCGCGGGCCACGCTGGTCGCCCGCGCGGCGGAGTTCGGATTGAAGTTCGGCCTGCATCCGCCGCGTCCGCCGCACTGGGGCGGCTACCGGCTCGAGCCGGACTACTGGGAGTTCTGGCAGGGGCGGCCATCCCGGCTGCACGACCGCCTCGCCTACCGCCGCCGCGACGACGGAGGCTGGGACCGCGAGCGCCTCGCGCCCTGAGGCCGGTGCGACCGGCGGCGACGGCGCCGGACGGTCGCGGATGCGGATGGACGTCCCGTCCCCCCGAAGCCGCCGCTAGTCCGTTCGATCGATAGCGGCGCGATACGCGGCCGATCACACTGGACGCGTCGGGTTCGACCGTCGCGACCCCATTCCGGGTCACGACTGACGTCCCGTCCCGACGCCGCATCCATGTCGTATCCCGACGTTCCGTCCGCCGCCGATCCCGCAGACGCCACCGTCACCGGACCGCGCCTCGAGGCCCTCCGCTACACGCTCGACGGCGGCGTCGAACACCACGTCGCGCAGCTGGAGGGCGAGGAGCGCATCGTCGCCACGCTGCGGATCGAACCCGCGCGGTCCGTGCCGCTGCGCGAGCTGCAGCGGCTGGGCGTCCGCACGCTGCCGGACGCCGAGGGTGCGCGCGTCGGCATCGCGGCCGACGACGACGTGGCCGGCCGGGCCGGCTTCGTGCTGCTGACCGCGGTGGCGCTGCACACGCGCCGCGCGTCGCCGGACGACGCCTGGTGGATCGCCGAATGCCCGGCCGCGCTGCGCGACACCGCCCGCGCGCTCGGCTGGATCAGCATCCCCGCCGGCCCCGATGCCGCCCCCGACACGCAGGCGATCCTGCTGCCCACCGACGACATCGCCCACCTCGCGGCGATCGGGTCGCCGCTGGCCGGGCTGCCGTTCGCCGAGCACGCCGACCCGGCGCGTGCCGAGGCCGTCCGCGAGGCGTTCGGGCTGCCGACCGCCCCTGCGGGCGCCCGGCGGGCCGCGGCGGGCTGAACGTCCCCGGGCGACCGGCACCGGTCGGCCCGGACGGTCCGATCGATTCCGGCGACGCGGCCGGTTCGGAGGGTCGGTTCAGTCGAGCTCGAGCGCGTCGCCGATCGCGCCGATGCCGGCCTTGGCGCAGGCGTCGTCGAGCTCGCCGCTGGGCGCACCCGAGACGCCGATGCCGCCGACCAGCACGCCCGCGGCCTGCATCGGGATCCCGCCGCCGATGATCGCAACGCCCGGCAGCTGACGCAGGCCGCCGTTCGGTCCGCCCGGCGCGGTGGCGGCGACCAGCTCGGTGGTGGTGCTGCGGAAGCTGACCGCGGTCCACGCCTTGCGCACGGCGGTGTCCGGCGTGTGCGGACCGGCCAGTCCGTCGCGCAGCACGACCAGCGGCGTGCCCGCGCGGTCCACCACCGCGACCGCGACGGTGGCGCCGCGCCGGCGGCAGTCGGCGAGCGCGGGCTGCGCGGCCGTCAGCGCGGCCTGGACGGTCACGGTCGGGACGCGGTCGAGCGTGCGCGGCTTCGGTGGCGCGGCGGTCTGCGCGGACACGGCGTTCGCGGCGAGCGCGAGGACCGCGGCCAGACCGGCGGCGCGCAGCACGCGGCACGCGCCTTCGCGCGGCCTGGATGCGGCGCGCGGCCTGGATGCGGCGCGCGGCCTGGATGCGGCGCGCGGCCCGGACGCGGCTCGCGCCCGGTGTCCGACCTCCGGATCGAGGCTCATCGCGCCCCTCCGTCGACCGAGGCCGTCGCGTCGCCCGCCCAGCGGGCGAGCTCCATCACGTCCTCCTCGAACATCTCGCCGGGGATCGCCTGCACGAAGCGGCCGCGCCGGTCGACGACGACCGTGGTGGGCGTCACCCGCCGGGTCAGGCCGAAGCGCGTCCGCAGCGCCTGCGCGTCCATCGTCATCGGGAAGCCGAGGCCGTGCTCGCGGACGTGCCGGCGGACCAGGTCCGGATCGCGGTCGAGCGAGGCGCCGACGACCCGCATCGGCCGGCCGGCGACGGCGCGCGACAGCGTGTCCAGATGCGGGTTGTGGCGGGTGCAGAACGGGCACCAGGTGGCCCAGAAGACGATGACCGCGGCACGGTCGACCCAGGCCTCGGGCGCGAGCGTGCTGCCGTCGATCATCTTCAGCGTCGGCCAGTCGACCGGCTGGCCGCGCTCCAGCGCCCGGGCCGCGCCCGGCGCGACCGCCCAGGCGCCGGCCGCCACGACCAGGCGGCGGCGGGCGGCATCGGGCCTCGCGGGAACGGGGCCTTCGGCGTCGTGCCGGCCCGTGTCGGACCGCCGTGCGCCGGGCGCGGGGAGGTCCATGCCGGGACCGGGCTTCGTCGGTTGCGTCATAAGCTTAATTCTAGGCTCGGCACGGGGCCTTCTGCGGCGCGGCGACGCGTCGCGTAGGATCGCGCCTCGCCGTCAAGACCCGACCGACACGGAGACCTCCGATGACGACCCCGCTCCGGCTCGCCGGCGCCGCCGCGTTCGCCGCGGCCCTCGCCGCCGTCCACGTACCCGCCGCCGCGCAGACCGACGCGCTGCAGGCCCGCAACCTGGCCGCCACCTGCGCGAACTGCCACGGCACCGACGGCCGCGCCCGCGGCGACATGCGCCCGCTCGCCGGCCGCCCGGCCGCCGCGACGCTCGCGATGCTCGCCGACTACCGCAGCGGCGCGCTGCCCGCGACGATCATGCACCAGATCGTCAAGGGCTATACCGAGCCCCAGCTGAAGCTGATCGCCGAGTATTTCGCGGCCCAGAAGCCCGCGCCCTGACGAGGACACCGCGATGACCCGATTCCAGAACGCCCTGCCCTCCCAGGCCCGTCGCCGCTGGCTCGCGGCCGGCGCCGCCCTCGGCGGCGCGACGCTCGCCGGCTGCGCGACGCCGTCGGCGTCCGGCCCCTCGATCGGCCGCGTCGTCGTCGTCGGCGGCGGCTTCGGCGGCGCCACCGCGGCCCGCTACCTGCGCCTGTGGGGCGGCAACGTCGACGTCACGCTCGTCGAGCGCAACGCGAGCTTCGTCTCCTGCCCGATCTCCAACCTGGTCGTCGGCGGCTACCGCCGCATCGACGACATGACCCGCGGCTACGACACGCTCAAGAGCGCCGGCGTGAAGGTGGTGCAGGGCGACGTGGTCGCCATCGACGCGGCCGCTCGCCGCGTGCGGCTGGCGAGCGGCACCGAACTGCCCTATGACCGGCTGGTGGTCTCGCCGGGCGTCGACTTCATGCTCGAGCAGGTGGGCGGCCTCGCACCCGCGCTCGACTCGGGCCGCGTGCTGCACGCGTGGAAGGCCGGTCCGCAGACGGTCTCGCTGCGCAACCAGCTGACCGCGATGCGCGACGGCGGCGTCGCGGTGATCTCGATCCCGAAGGTGCCCTACCGCTGCCCGCCCGGGCCGTACGAGCGCGCCTGCATGATCGCCAGCTACCTGAAGGCCGAGAAGCCGCGCTCGAAGCTGCTCGTGCTCGACGCGAACCCCGAGGTCCAGTCGAAGAAGGCGCTGTTCGAGAAGGCCTTCGCCGACCACTACAAGGGCATCCTCGAGTACCGCGCGAACGCGGAGGTCAAGGAGGTGTCGGGCACGACCGCCAAGACCGACTTCGACGACGTGAAGGCCGACGTGCTCAACGTGGTGCCGCCGCAGCGCGCCGGCGACATCGCGGTCCGTGCGGGGCTGGTCAACGTCGCCCAGCGCTGGGTCGGCGTGGACTGGCTGACGATGGAGTCGACCGCGGTCAAGGGCGTGCACGTGCTCGGCGACGCGACCTTCTCGGCGCCCGGCATGCCGAAGTCCGGCCACATGGCGAACCAGCACGCGAAAGTCGCGGCGGCCGCGATCATCCAGTCGCTGAAGGGCGAGGCGGTGAACCCGACGCCGGTGGTGATGAACACCTGCTACAGCTTCGTCACGCGGACCGACGTGATCCACGTCGCCTCGGTCCACCAGTACGACGCCGCCGACAAGACCTTCAAGACGGTGCCGGGCTCGGGCGGCGTGTCGGCCTCGGCCAACCAGATCGAGGGCCGCTACGCGCTCTCGTGGGCCGACAACATCTGGGCGGACATGCTGGCGGGCTGAGCCCGGATCGGCCGGCCCGCGCGACTCGGACCGGCCGCGTCCGCGCGGGACGCCCTGGCCCCGCGCCGGCCGGCCGCGCTCAGCGCAGGCCGGCCACGAAGGCCGCCACCGCCTTCATCTCCGCGTCCGTCAGGCGCTGCGCGATCAGGTGCATCGACGCGTTGTCGGGCGTCTTCGAGCGCGTGCCGAACTGCTTGAGCTGCCGCACCACGTACTCGGGATGCTGGCCGGCGAGACGCGGCACCAGCGGCCCGCCGTGGCCGTCGGCGCCGTGGCAGGTCATGCAGGCGGGCACGCCGGCCGGCACGTTGCCGCCGTTCCACAGCGCCTTGCCGGCGAAGGCGAGGCCCGGATCGGCGCCGGGGTGCGCCTGCGCGGGCCGCGCGGCGAACCACGCGCCGATCGCGGCGAAGTCCTTCGGATCGAGCTGCGCGGCCACGCCCTGCATCACCGCGTTCCTGCGGGCGCCCGAGCGGAACGCGGCGAGCTGGCTCGCGACGTAGTCGGCGTTCTGCGCGGCCAGCCGCGGGAACGCGGGCGTGGCGTTCTCGCCGTCGAGGCCGTGGCAGAACGCACACTGGGCCTGCACCAGCGCGTCGATGCGGGCCGCGCCGTCGGCCGCGTGTACGGTGCCGGCGACGAGGGCCGACCCGATCGCCGCGGCGAGGCGGACGGTGGCGACACGCCATCGGCCGATCCGCGCACGCCGCACGACCGGAGGGGTCCGCGCGCTCATGGCCGGATGTAGGCCGCGCCCTGGTGCTGCAGCTGCGCGATCCGCACGACGCCCGAGGGCGTGAAGTCCGCCTCCTGGATGAACTGCTCCTTCTTCAGCGCGCGGTTGCGCAGCGTGATCTCGCAGACCTCGAAGCGCACGCCGCGCGCGACCAGCGCGGCCACGGTCGTGGCGAACGGGTTGCCGTTGCGGTCCTTCTCGCCTTCCATCAGGAAGTCCACGCCTTCCGAATGTGCGACCACGGTGATCTTCGCCTTCGGGTCGACGTCGAGGTGGTTGCGCAGGTTGCGCAACGCGCCCAGCGCCTGGGCCTTCGCGTCGGCGATGTGGTAGACCACCGCCTCCTGCGCGGATACGGCGCTCGCTGCACAGGCCAGCGCGAGCGCCGCGAGCACGGACCGGATCGATCTTCTCATCGCATTCCTCCACGGCGACACGCGGCCGCCCCCTCCGCCGCGATGCGCGCGGCCACGCTGCCGCTCACGCGGCAAGGCCCGGGTCGCCGGCCTGGCCGACGATCCGGGGCAGGTTCGGCACGCGCGGGGTCACGCGACCGCCGCGGGCCTTCAGCCACTGCTCGACCAGCTCCCAGACCGGCTTCGCGCCGGCCGCGTCGCGCGCCGCCTCGGAGACGCCCGCCCAGCCGGCCACCCGGTAGCGCCGCGACGCCTCCAGCGGTACGCCGTCGAGGCGCAGGTCCGAGATCCGCGAGCCCATCCGCGCGCCCGGCTCGATCGCGTAGGTGAGCCGTCCGGTGCGGACCATGTCGCCGCCCTGCTGGTAGTACGGGTCCGGGTTGAAGAGGTTGTCGGCGACGTCCTCGAGGACGGTCTTCACCTCCTCGCCGGTCATCTCGACGAGGGTGGCGTTCGGATAGGTGATGGCCAGCTGGTCCATCAGCCCCTCGCGGGTGATCGGCTCGCCGGGCAGCAGCGTGCCGCCCCAGCGGAAGCCCGGCGAGAACGCGATGTCGGCGCCCTGCACGTCGAGCAGCGCGTCGACGATCAGCTGGTCCCAGCTGCCGTTGAAGTTGCCGCGCCGGTAGAGCAGCCCGTCGGTGACGGCGAGCGTCTCGGCGAGTCGCGCCTCGTACGGCGCACGCACCCGGCGGATCAGCGCCTCCATCTCCGGGTCGGCGGGCAGCGCGTCGGCGAAGACCGGCAGCAGCCGCCAGCGCGCGTCGGCGACGCGGCCGCCTTTCACGTCGAGGTCGAGCACGCCGAGGAACTTGCCGTGGCTGCCGGAGTTCAGCACCAGCGTGCGCCCCCCCGGGTTCTCCACCGGCACCGCGACCGGCACCGCGTCGTGCGTGTGGCCGCCCAGGATCGCGTCGACGCCGCGCAGCCGCGAGGCCATCTTCAGGTCGACGTCCATGCCGTTGTGCGACAGCACGACCACCACCCGCGCGCCCTTCGCGCGCGCCGCGTCCACCGCCTGCTGCATCTCGGCGTCGCGGATGCCGAAGGTCCAGTCCGGTACCTGCCAGCGCGGATTGGCGATCGGCGTGTACGGGAAGGCCTGGCCGACGATCGCGACCGGCACGCCGTTCACCTCGCGCAGCGCGAAGGGCTCGAAGACCGGGTCGCCGAAGTCGGCGGTGCGCACGTTCTGCGCGACGAAGTCGATCCGGCCGGCGAAGTCCCGCTCCACGATCTGCTTCACCCGATCGGCGCCGTGGGTGAACTCCCAGTGGCCGGTCATCACGTCCACGCCGAGCAGGCGCTGTGCGTCGACCATGTCCTGGCCACGGGTCCAGAGCGCGGTGGCCGAGCCCTGCCAGGTGTCGCCACCGTCGAGCAGCAGCGCGCCCGGACGGTCCGCGCGCAGGCGCTTCACGAGCGTGGCGAGGTGCGCGAAGCCGCCGACGCGGCCGTGACGCCGCGCGGCGCGCTCGAAGTCGATCGGCGTGAGCGCATGCGCGATCGGCGTGCCGGCGGGCACGCCCGCGGCCTTCAGCAGCGCGTCGCCCACGAGGTGCGGCCAGCGGCCGCGCATCGACCCGACGCCCAGGTTCACCGAGGGCTCGCGGAACCACAGCGGCCGCAGCTGGGCGTGGCTGTCGGTGAGGTGCAGCAGCGAGACGTTGCCGAAGCGCGGCAGGTCGTAGAGCGCCGCGGCGGCGGTCGCCGCGTCGGCCTCGGCGTGACGGCCGAGCGCCAGGCCGGCGATCGCGGCCGAGCCCAGGACCTGCAGGTACTCGCGGCGGGACAGGTTCACGCGGAGCGGGCGCCGTCGAGGCTCAGTCGCGGTTCACCGGCGAGGCCGGATCGAGCAGCAACGCCATCAGGTCCCGGATCTGCGATTCGTCGAGCAGACCGGCGTGGCCGAAGCGCGGCATCTGCGAGCAGGCGTTGTAGGCGCGTGCGTTCCAGAGCTTGCCCCAGGTGTATTCGACGATCGGCCGAGCCGCCGCGCTCGCCGGGTCGGCGACGCCGCGCAGCCGGCCGTAGCGGTTCAGGCTGGGACCCAGCGTGCCGTAGGAGATCTCGGCGGCCGAGAGCTGGTGGCAGTTGTAGCAGTTGCCGCCGTTGGCCTGCGGCGCGGCCGACGCGTCGGTCCAGGTCATCCCGCGGCCGCTCTGCGCAAGCGCCTCGCCGCGCTTCCAGTCGCCGAGGTAGCGCCCGTCGGACGGCGGTCGCACGGTCTTGGCCTGCTCGGCCTCGACGCGCTTCGCGACCGCCTCGGGCAGCGGCGCGCCCTCGGCCTTCGAGCAGAGCGCGTCGGCCTCGTCCTGGCGCAGCCGCTCGACCGTGGCGATGCCCTGGTCGCGGAACGAGGCGTTCATCATCTCGGCGACGCGCGCGTCGAGGCGCGGGTCCGAGGCGGGCGTGCCGGGCGCCGTGCAGCCTGCGGCGACGAGCGCGGCGACGGTCGACGCGGCGACGACGGCGGCCGCGCTGCGGG
>JBAXJZ010000118.1:0-9619 GCA_037137595.1 Burkholderiales bacterium
CCCCGACGATCCGACGGCGCTGGCCACGGTCGCGCACCTGCGCGCGGCACGCGGCGAGGACGCGGCGGCCGTCGCGCTGCTGCGTGCGTCCGTGGACCTCGATCCGATGCGTGCCGCGGGCTGGTACAACCTCGGCTTCCTGCTGCAGCGGCGCGGCGAGAACGAGGCGGCGCTCGACGCGTTCGGCCGCGCGCTGGTACTCGATCCGTCGATGGACCTCGCCCACTACGGCCGCGCGCTGTCGCTGATCCGGTGCGGGCGGCTCGAGGCCGCCATCGAGCCGCTGCGCCGGACCATCGCGCTGCAGCCGATGTCCCCCTACGGCTACTACCAGCTCGCCCACGTCCACCACAAGCTGGGCGACGCCGCGCGGGTCGCGCGGCTGGTCGAGCGGCTCGCGGCGTTCGAGCCGCAGGTGGCGGCGCGGCTCGCGCGCGAGACCGGCGTCGCCGCCGCCGGCGACGAGGCGGCCTGATGCCCACGCCGCCGACGCTGCGCGCCTACTGGCGCCGCACGATGCGGCTGACCGCGGTGCTGCTGCTCGTCTGGTTCGTCGTCACCTTCGTCGTCAGCTGGTACGCGCGCGAGCTGAGCTTCAACTTCTTCGGCTGGCCGTTCAGCTTCTACATGGGCGCGCAGGGGGCGCTGATCGTCTACCTGCTGATCGTCTGGATCTATGCGCGCTCGATGAACGCGCTCGACCGGCGGTACGGCGTCGACGAGGACGAGGAACCGTGAGCGCCGGCGCGCCGTCGTCGCAGCGCGCGTTCGCCGCCAAGCTGCGACGGGTCTACGCGTGGTACACGGGCGGCTTCGTGCTCTTCGTGGCGGCGCTCGCGCTGATGGAGCGCATGGGGCTGCCGCGCACGACGATGGGCTACGTGTTCCTCGTCTCCACGATCCTGCTCTACGCCGGCATCGGCATCATCAGCCGCACCAACGACGCGGCCGAGTACTACGTGGCCGGCCGGCGTGTGCCCGCGATGTTCAACGGCATGGCCACCGGCGCCGACTGGATGTCGGCCGCGTCGTTCATCGGACTGGCCGGCGGTCTCTACCTGCAGGGCCACTCCGGCCTCGCGTTCATCATGGGCTGGACCGGAGGCTACGTGCTGGTCGCGCTGCTGCTCGCGCCCTACCTGCGCAAGTTCGGCCAGTACACCATCCCCGATTTCCTCGGCGCCCGCTACGGCGGCCACGTTCCGCGCCTGATCGGGCTCGGCATCGCGATCCTGGTGTCCTTCACCTACGTGGTCGCGCAGATCTACGGCGTCGGCCTCATCACCACCCGGCTCACCGGCGTGGAGTTCACCATCGGGGTCTTCCTCGGGCTGGCCGGCATCCTGGTCTGCTCGTTCCTCGGCGGGATGCGCGCGGTGACCTGGACCCAGGTCGCGCAGTGCATCGTGCTGATCATCGCCTACATGATCCCGGTGGTCTGGCTGTCGATGAAGCAGACCGGCAATCCGGTGCCGCAGCTGGCGTACGGGCACCAGATGGAGAAGGTCACCGCGCTCGAGCGGACGCTGATCGACGACCCGAAGGAGCGCGAGGTCCGACAGATCTTCCGCGACCGCGCGGCCGCGGCCGAGGAGGCGCTGAAGGATCCGGCGGTGGCCGTCATCGAAGGGCGGGTGCGCCTGGAGCGCGAGCTGGCCGAGGCCCGCGGGTCGGGCGCGCCCGTCGAGCGGATCCGGGCGCTCGAGGACGAGCTGTCCCGATGGCCGAAGGACGAGGCCGCCGCGCGCGCGCAATGGCAGCGCGACCGCGCGAACCTCGCGCGCGCCAATCCGCCGCTGCGTCACGGCGAACCCTATCCGGGCCGCGACGACGAGGCGCGCGACGTCTCGCGCCGCAACTTCCTGGCGCTGGTGTTCTGCCTGATGGTGGGGACGGCGGCGCTGCCCCACATCCTGATGCGCTTCTACACGACCCCCTCGGTCCGCGAGGCGCGGTCATCGGTGACCTGGTCGCTGGTCTTCATCCTGATGCTGTACCTGACCGCACCCGCGCTCGCGGTGCTGGTCAAGTACACGATCTACCACGACCTCGTCGGCACGGCGTTCACCAGCCTGCCGGCCTGGGTGCAGTCGTGGGCCCGCGTCGATCCCACGCTGATGTCGATCGGCGACGTGAACCGCGACGGCATCGTGCAGCTCGCCGAGATCTCGATCGGCGGCGACATCGTCGTGCTGGCCACGCCCGAGATCGCCGGGCTGCCCTACGTCATCTCCGGGCTGGTCGCCGCCGGCGGCCTCGCGGCCGCGCTGTCGACCGCCGACGGGCTGCTGCTCACCATCTCGAACGCGCTGTCGCACGACCTCTACTACCGGATGATCGACCCCCGGGCGCCCACCGCCCGCCGCGTGCTGCTGTCGAAGATCCTGCTGCTGGGCGTCGCGGTGCTGGCCGCCCTGGTGGCCGCGATGAAGCCGGCCGACATTCTGTTCCTGGTGTCGGCGGCGTTCTCGCTGGCCGCCGCCGGCCTGTTCCCGGCGCTGGTGCTCGGCGTGTTCTGGAAGCGGGCGACCGGGCTCGGCGCCTCGCTGGGCATGCTCGCCGGCTTCGCCGTGAGCTTCTGGTACATGGCGAGCACCCAGCCCTGGCTGCGCGAGGTGTTCTTCGGCGTGCCGCGCAGCGTGCCGGTGGAGTCACTCTGGTGGGACATCCAGCCGATCTCCGCCGGCGTGTTCGGCGTGCCGGTCGGGTTCGTGGTGATCGTGCTGGTCAGCTTGCTGACGCCGCGCCCCGCGCGCGAGACCCAGGACCTGGTCGAGCACGTCCGCTATCCGAACCTGCGGCCGGGCTGAGCGCCGCGCCCCGCCCGACCTTGAGGCCGGCCGCCGGGTGCCGGCGACCGCCCGTCCTGCCGGCCGCCGGCGCTGTGACGAAAGTCACGGGACGCGGCCTCGCGCGGCGGTCTGATGCGGGCGTGCCGGCCGTCCGCCGGCGTTCAGCGAGCCCCGCCCGCCACCCGAATGCCTCCCGTCGACGATCCGTTCCGGCTGACCCGAAGCGCCCGCGGCACGCGTCGACTGCTGTCCGTGGACGACCTGGACGACACCGAGATCGACACGATCACCCGGCCGGATCCGCCCTGCGTGCCGCCCGGCACGCGCGGCGGCACGCTTGCCTGCCTGTTCGAGCAGCCGTCGACCCGGTCGCTGTCCAGCTTCGCGATGGCCGGCACGCGCCTCGGGATGATGCCGGTGCCGATCCCGGCCTTCGCCACGGGCGAGGCGGCCCGCGATCCGCACGACGAACTGCTCCACCTGAGCCTGTCGGCCACCTGCGTGGTGGTGCGCAGCGCGCAGCCGCTGGACGGGCAGCGGCTCGCCGGGCTCGCCGCGCCGCTGGTGAGCGCGGGCGACGGCACGAACGAGCATCCGACACAGGCGCTGGTCGACGTCGCCGCGATGCGCCGGCGCGGGCTCGAGGGCCGCACGGTGGTGCTGATGGGCGATCTGCGGGAGCACCGCGAGCACCATTCGCTTGCCCGTCTGCTGCAGCGGCTCGGCGTGCGGCTGCGGCTGCTCGCGCCGCCCGGGCGCGGCCTGCCCGAGCGCTACCTGGCCACCCCGGTCGCGCAGCTCGAGACCAACGACGTCGCCGTCGCGGACACCGTGCTGGCCGACGCCGACTTCGTCTACATGACCGGCACGGGCATCGTCGCCGGCCGCGGCGAACCCGGCGACGCGCTGTCGATGGATGCCGCGCGGGCGTCGCGCGTGCTGCGTGCCGGCGCGGTCGTCCTGCATCCGTTCCCGCGCCGCGGCGAGCTCGCCACCGATCTCGACGGCAGCCGCTGGGACGGCTACCGGGAGCAGGCGGCGCTGGGCGTCGAGATCCGCCGCCGCGTGCTCGCGACGCTGCTAGCCGATTGACGGCCGCCGCGACGGCCCGGACGCGGCCGGGCCCGGGCGGGGGCCTTGCGGCGCTGCGCTACAATCGCGGCATCCGGAGGGATGGATGAGCGGTTTAAGTCGCACGCCTGGAAAGCGTGTAAGGGTTAACAGCCCTTCGGGGGTTCGAATCCCCCTCCCTCCGCCAGCATGGCCCCCACGCGGGGGCTTTTTTGTTGACCGAGCGGTTCGCCGCAAGGGAGTCCCCGATGCCGAAGGGCGTGCAACGCAGCAACAAGTTGGTCAAGAAGCCGAAGAAGGACAGCGGCCCGGTCAAGGAGATCTCGGCCGTCTCGCCGCGGCCGATGCCGCCGACCACGGTGGTGATGCCCAAGGGCAAGATGAAGAACAAGCCGGCCTGACGGATCGGGCTCGCGTGCCCGCGCGACGTCGGACCGAGCCGCGCGGCGGGCCGGTCCGCGGCGGGTGCCACCGGGCGGGCCGCGGGCGTTCCGGCCCGGCCCGCCGGTGCTAGCATCCGGCACCATCGCGACCGGCCACCGTCGTCCATGACCGCTCCCACGAACCAGCGGCTGAGCCCGCTGGTGCTCGCCGCGCTCGGCGTCGTCTTCGGCGACATCGGGACGAGCCCGCTCTATGCGTTCAAGGAGGCCTTCCTCGAGGGCAGCGGCCTGCCGCTCACCCCCGAGAAGGTCTATCCGGTCCTGTCGATGATCTTCTGGGCCGTGACGATCATCGTCTCGCTGAAGTACGTGACGGTGATGCTGCGCTTCGACCATCGCGGAGAGGGCGGGGTGCTCGCGCTGCTGTCGAACGTTCTCGCGCTGGTCCGCGGGCGCCCGCAGCTGTCGTGGTGCATCGGCGTGCTCGGCATCTTCGCCGCCTCGCTCTTCTTCGGCGACGCGGTGATCACGCCGGCGATCTCGGTGCTGTCGGCGGTCGAGGGCATCACCGTCGTCGAGCCCGGCCTCTCGCGCTTCGTCGTCCCGATCGCGCTGCTGATCCTGATCGGACTCTTCATGATCCAGCGCAGCGGCACCGCGAAGGTGGGTGCGCTGTTCGGACCGGTGATGGTGGTCTGGTTCCTGGTGCTCGCGGCGCTGGGCATCGCCAGCATCGCGAAGACGCCGGAGATCGTCGGCGCGCTCGATCCGCGCCACGCCGTCGTCTTCACGCTCGAGCATCCCGAGTGGACCTTCGTCGCGCTGTCGGCGGTGTTCCTGTCGATGACCGGAGCCGAGGCGCTGTACGCGGACCTCGGCCACTTCGGCCGGCGGCCGATCCGCATCGGCTGGTTCGCGCTGGTCTTCCCCTGCCTGATGCTGAACTACCTCGGGCAGGGCGCGCTGGTGCTGCGCGACCCCGAGGCGGTCGTCAATCCGTTCTTCCTGCTGGCCCCCGAGCCGCTGCGGGTGCCGCTGGTGATGCTGGCCACGCTGGCCACGGTGATCGCCTCGCAGGCGACCATTTCGGGCGCGTTCTCGGTCACCCAGCAGGCCTCGCGGCTCAACTACCTGCCTCGCCTGAAGGTGCTCTACACCTCGGACACTTCCCGCGGGCAGATCTACATCCCGGTGGTGAACTGGCTGCTGCTGGTCGCGGTGCTGATCCTGGTCCTGACCTTCCGCAGCTCGTCGAACCTCGCGGCCGCCTACGGCATCGCGGTCTCGGGCGACCTGCTGATCGGCTCGATCCTGCTGGTGATCGCGACGGTGTTCGCACCGGGCTCGCGCGCGAAGCTGCTGCTGCCGCTGCTGCTCGTGTTCCTGGTGCTGGAGGTCGGCTTCTTCTCCGCCAACATCGGCAAGGTCTTCGAGGGCGGCTGGTTCCCGCTGGCGGTCGCCACGGTGATGTTCACCGTCCTCACCACCTGGCGGCGCGGCATCGAGATCATGCGCGGCCGCAAGGAGGCGCTGCCCCGGGTGGCCCGCGACGAGCTGAACCTCGACCTGTCGGACATTCCGCGGGTGCCGGGCGCCGCGGTCTTCTTCAGCTCGACGCGGGTGGGCTATCCGGGCAGCTTCCTGCACAACCTGAAGCACAACAAGGTGGTGCACGAGCAGACGGTCTTCATGACGGTGGAATTCGACGACACGCCGCGGGTCACCGACGACGAGCGGATCGAGCTGCAGCGGGGCAACAGCGGCGTGATGCGGCTGGTCGCGCACTTCGGCTTCCGCGAGGACCCGGACATCCGCCGCGCGCTGAAGCTCGCGCGGCGCAAGGGGCTCGAGCTCGACCTCGACGACACCTCGTTCTTCACCAGCAAGCCGGTGATCGTCTCGGTCTCGAAGCGCGGGCTCTTCGGCTGGCGGCGCTCGCTGTTCGGCTGGATGATGCAGAACAGCCCCAGCGCCGCGAACTACTTCCGGCTGCCGCCGAACCGGGTCATCGAGCTCGGTTCGCAGGTGGCGATCTGAGTCCGCCCGTGGCACGGCTCGCGACGCGCGCGGCGCTCTGGCTGGCCGCCGCGGCGGCGCTCGCCGCCACCTTCTCGCTCTACCTGCGGCCCGACTGGGTGGTGGATCTCGGCGCCTTCATGACCTGGTGCGGTCTGCGCTGATCCGGGGTCGGTGTCCGCGCCGCGCGATAATCGCGGGATGGCCACGCGCAAGAACGACTACACCGAAGCCTCGATCCGGGTCCTGAAGGGCCTCGAGCCCGTCCGCCAGCGGCCGGGCATGTACACCCGCACCGACAACCCGCTGCACATCGTCCAGGAGGTGATCGACAACGCCGCCGACGAGGCGCTGGCCGGTCACGCGAAGACCATCGCGGTCACGCTGCTCGCCGACGGCGGCGTCGCCGTCGAGGACGACGGCCGCGGCATCCCGGTGGGCCTGCACCCCGAGGAGGGCGTGCCCACGGTCGAGATCGTCTTCACCCGGCTGCACGCCGGCGGCAAGTTCGACAAGCAGGCGGGCGGCGCCTACAGCTTCTCGGGCGGCCTGCACGGGGTGGGCGTGTCGGTCACCAACGCGCTGTCGACGCAACTCCGGGTCACCGTCTGGCGGCCGGACGACCGCGGCCACGGCGTGCACACCATCGTCTTCGCCGGCGGCGAGGTCTCGCAGCCGCTCGCATCGCGGCCCGCGGAGAAGGGCGAGCGCGGCCGCGGCACGCGGGTCGAGGTCTGGCCCGACCCGAAGTACTTCGACAGCCAGGCGCTGCCCATGGGCGAACTCGAGCGCCTGCTGCGCTCGAAGGCCGTGCTGCTGCCGGGCGTGAAGGTCACGCTGCTCGTCGAGAAGACCGGCCAGGCGCGCACCTGGCAGTACGCCGAGGGGCTGCGCGGCTACCTCGCCGAGGCGCTCGCCGCCGAGGGCGCCGGCGCGGCCGGGACCGAGGGCGGGCCGCTGGTGCCGCTCTTCGAGGGCCAGCAGTACGCCGACGCCGGCCACGAGACCTTCGCCGAAGGCGAGGGCGCGCAGTGGGTCGTCGGCTGGACCGAGTCGGGCGCGCTGGTCCGCGAGTCGTACGTGAACCTGATTCCCACGCCCGCCGGCGGCACGCACGAGTCCGGGCTGCGCGAGGGCCTGTTCGCCGCGATCAAGGGCTTCGTCGAGCTGCATTCGCTGCTGCCCAAGGGCGTGAAGCTGATGCCGGAGGACGCGTTCGCGCGCGCCAGCTTCGTGCTGTCCGCGAAGGTGCTCGATCCGCAGTTCCAGGGCCAGATCAAGGAGCGGCTGAACTCGCGCGACGCGCTGCGGCTGGTCTCCGGCTTCGCCAAGGGCCAGTTCGAGCTGTGGCTCAACCAGCACGTCGACTGGGGCCGCAGGCTCGCGGACCTGGTCATCCGCCAGGCGCAGGCGCGGCAGCGCTCCGCGCAGAAGGTCGAGAAACGCAAGAGCTCGGGCGTGGCCGTGCTGCCGGGCAAGCTGACCGACTGCGAGAGCACCGACCTCGGCCGCAACGAGGTGTTCCTCGTCGAGGGCGATTCCGCCGGCGGCTCGGCGAAGATGGGCCGCGACAAGGAGTTCCAGGCGATCCTGCCGCTGCGGGGCAAGGTGCTGAACACCTGGGAGACCGACCGCGACCGGCTGTTCGCCAACACCGAGATCCACGACATCGCGGTGGCCATCGGTGTCGATCCGCACGGGCCGGCCGACACGCCGGACCTCTCCGGCCTGCGCTACGGCAAGATCTGCATCCTGTCGGACGCCGACGTCGACGGCGCGCACATCCAGGTGCTGCTGCTCACGCTCTTCTTCCGGCATTTCCCGCGGCTGATCGAGTCGGGGAACGTCTACGTCGCGCGGCCGCCGCTCTTCCGCATCGACGTGCCCGCGCAGGGCAAGCGGCCGCTGCGCAAGGTCTACTGCCTCGACGAGGGCGAGCTGCAGCACGCCGAGGACAAGCTGCGCAAGGACGGCCTGCGCGAGGGCACGTGGACCATCTCCCGCTTCAAGGGCCTGGGCGAGATGACCGCCGAGCAGCTCTGGGAGACCACGCTGAATCCCGACACCCGGCGGCTGCTGCGCGTGTCCTTCGGCGACACCGATCCGCGCGCCACCACCGAGCGCTTCACGATGCTGATGGGCAAGGGCGAGGCCGCCGCGCGCCGCAGCTGGATCGAGGAGCACGGCAACGAGGTCGAGGTCGACGTCTGACGACGCGTCCGGCCCGCTGCTCCCCCGACACCCCGACACGAATCCCTCGATGGACGAACCCGACCTGTTCGACGCGGCCCCCCCGCCGCCGCCCGACGACGACTCGGCGCTGACGCTCGCGCGCTACGCCGAGCGCGCCTACCTCGACTACGCGGTCTCGGTGGTCAAGGGCCGCGCGCTGCCCGACGTGGCCGACGGCCAGAAGCCGGTCCAGCGCCGCATCCTCTACGCGATGAACGAGATGGGGCTCGGCCCCACCGCCAAGCCGGTGAAGTCGGCGCGGGTGGTGGGCGACGTGCTCGGCCGCTTCCATCCGCACGGCGACACCGCGGCCTACGAGGCGCTGGTCCGGATGGCGCAGGCGTTCACGCTGCGCTACCCGCTGATCGACGGCCAGGGCAACTTCGGCTCGCGCGACGGCGACGGCGCGGCCGCGATGCGCTACACGGAGGCGCGGCTCACGCCGTATGCCCGGCTGCTGCTCGACGAGATCGACCAGGGCACGGTCGATTTCGTGCCCAACTACGACGGCTCCACCCAGGAGCCGGCGCTGCTGCCGGCGCGCCTGCCGATGGTGCTGCTCAACGGCGCCTCGGGCATCGCGGTGGGCATGGCCACCGAGATCCCGCCGCACAACCTGCGCGAGGTCGCGGCCGCGGCGGTGATCCTCGTCCGCAACCCGCAGGCCGGCATCGACGAGCTGCTCGCGGCGATGCCCGGGCCGGACTTTCCCGGCGGCGGCCAGGTGATCTCGTCGCCCGCCGACCTGCGCGAGATCTACGCGGTCGGCCGCGGCTCGATCAAGCTGCGCGCGCGGCACACCGTCGAGGAGATGGCCCGCGGCCAGTGGCAGCTGGTGGTCACCGAGCTGCCGCACGGCGTGTCGGCCGCGAAGGTCCTCGAGGAGATCGAGGAACTGACCAACCCGAAGGTGCGGCTCGGCAAGAAGGCGCTCACCCCCGAGCAGCTGCAGCTCAAGCAGACCGTGCTCGGCGTGCTCGACGCGGTCCGCGACGAGTCCGGCCGCGAGGCACCGGTGCGGCTGGTGTTCGAGCCACGCACCTCGCAGGTCGGGCAGCAGGAGCTGCTGAACGTGCTGCTCGCGCACACCAGCCTCGAGGCCGGCGTCCCGGTGAACCTGGTTAG
>JBAXJZ010000119.1:0-9617 GCA_037137595.1 Burkholderiales bacterium
GGCGTAACGCGGGGCCCCGGCGCAGCCCCGGGCGCGGGCACCCCCCGGGCCCCGTTTGGGGCGGGGGGCGGAGCAGGGGGGGTGGGAGGGTTTTCGGCGGGCACCGCTCCCCGCCTGCGGAGCGGCCGGGGCGGTGACGCGCCGGGCTGCTGCGACTAAGCAATGAATCCGGCGAGAGGCGGCTGATCACCCCCCCCCCCCCCGATCAGCCCCCCGCCTCCTTCCTGGGACGGCTCCCGAACAGCGCCGTCCCCACCCGCACGATCGTCGCCCCCTCGGCGATCGCCGCCTCCAGGTCCCCCGACATCCCCATCGACAGCGTGTCGACCGGCAGGCCTGCGTCGCACATCGCGTCGTAGACCGCCCGCACCCGCGCGAACTGCGCGCGCTGCTGCGCCGGGTCCTCGAGCGGCGCCGGAATCGCCATCACGCCGCGCAGCCGCAGCCCCGGCAGCGACGCCACCACCCGCCCCAGCTCGACCGCCTCGGCCGGGTCGCAGCCGCTCTTGGTCGCCTCGCCGCTGACGTCGACCTGGATGCAGAGCTGCAGCGGGGCCGACCCCTGCGGCCGCTGCTCGGACAACCGGCGCGCGACCTTCTCCCGGTCGACCGAATGCACCCAGTCGAAGGCCTCTGCGATCGCCCGGGTCTTGTTCGACTGGATCGGTCCGATGAAGTGCCAGACGAGCCGGTCGGCCGCCGTGTCCGCGGTCGACGCCGGGCCGCCCTCGGCCGCGCGATCCGCCTCCCGGCCCGACCGTCCGGACGCCCGCAGCGCCCACCGGTCGTTCGCGGCTGCCATCTTGGGCAGCGCTTCCTGCAAATAGTTCTCGCCGAAGTCCCGCTGTCCGCACGCGGCGAGCGCGAGCACCGCGTCGGCGTCGAAGGTCTTGCTCACCGCGAGCAGCGCGACGTCGCCGGGCGAGCGCCCGCCGGCGCGTGCCGCGGCCGCGATCCGTCCGGTCACCGCCTCGTGGCGGGATCGCAACGTGATCGTGCCGTCCGTCGCACCGGCCGACGGACCTTCGGAACCCTGCTGCGCGTCGGCCGACGCGTCGCTAGGCTCGGGGAGACCGGCCCCGGATTCGGCCGTTGAGGCATTCATGGACATTGCGGAACTGCTCGCATTCGCGGTGAAGAACAAGGCATCGGACCTGCATCTGTCGGCGGGTCTGCCGCCGATGATCCGCGTTCACGGGGATGTCCGGAGGATCAACCTGCCGCCGATGGAGCACGAGGCGGTGCACGGGATGATCTACGACATCATGAACGACGCCCAGCGCAAGGACTACGAGGAGAACCTGGAGTGCGACTTCTCGTTCGCCATCCCGGGCCTCGCGCGCTTCCGCGTCAACGCCTTCCAGCAGCAGCGCGGCGCAGGCGCCGTGATGCGGACCATCCCGTCGAAGATCCTCTCGCTCGAGGAGCTCAACGCGCCGAAGATCTTCGGCGAGCTCGCGATGCATCCGCGCGGCCTGATCCTCGTCACCGGCCCCACCGGCTCGGGCAAGTCGACGACGCTGGCCGCGATGATCAACCACGTGAACGAGAACGTCTACGGGCACATCCTCACCGTCGAGGACCCGATCGAGTTCGTCCACGAGTCCAAGCGCTGCCTCATCAACCAGCGCGAGGTCGGCCCGCACACCCTGTCGTTCAACAACGCGCTGCGTTCGGCGCTGCGCGAGGACCCGGACATCATCCTGGTCGGCGAGCTGCGCGACCTGGAGACGATCCGTCTGGCGATGAGCGCGGCCGAGACCGGTCACCTGGTGTTCGGCACGCTGCACACCTCCAGCGCGGCCAAGACCATCGACCGGATCATCGACGTGTTCCCGGCGGCGGAGAAGGAGATGATCCGCGCGATGCTGTCGGAGTCGCTGAAGGCGGTGATCTCGCAGTCGCTGCTGAAGACCAAGGACGGCAGCGGCCGGGTCGCGGCGCACGAGATCATGATCGGCACGCCGGCGATCCGGAACCTGATCCGGGAGGCCAAGGTCGCGCAGATGAACGCGTCGATCCAGACCGGCGCCTCGGTGGGCATGCAGACCCTCGACCAGTGCCTGACGGACCTGGTCCGGCGGAACCTGATCTCGATGTCGGAAGCGCGCAGCGCCGCGCTCAACAAGGACAACTTCCCGGGCTGAGCCCGGCAGGACACCGCCCACGATGGCTTCTCCCCCGACCGGCTCATCCTCGCTCCAGTCCGCGGGCACCCGCTCGATCGGCATGGAACGCGAGCAGGCCTCGAAGTTCCTGCACGACCTGCTCAAGCTGATGATCTCGAAGCGGGGCTCGGACCTGTTCCTGACCGCCGAGTTCCCGCCCGCGTTCAAGATCGACGGCAAGCTCACGCCGGTCTCGAACGTGCCGCTGACGCCGCAGCACACCGTCGAGCTCGCGCGCGCGCTGATGAACGACCGGCAGGCCGGCGAGTTCGAGGCGAAGAAGGAGCTGAACTTCGCGATCAGCCCGGCGGGGATCGGGCGCTTCCGCGTCAACGCGTTCATGCAGCTCGGCCGCGTGGGCGTGGTGCTGAGGACCATCCAGAGCAACATCCCGAACTTCGAGGACCTGACGCTGCCGCCGGTGATGAAGGACCTCGCGATGACCAAGCGCGGCCTGATCATCATGGTGGGCGCGACCGGCTCGGGCAAGTCGACCTCGCTCGCGGCGATGATCGGCTACCGGAACGAGAACAGCCAGGGTCACATCGTGACGATCGAGGATCCGGTGGAGTTCGTGCATCCGCACCGGAACTGCATCGTCACGCACCGCGAGGTGGGCGTCGACACCGACAGCTGGGAGATCGCGCTCAAGAACACGCTGCGCCAGGCGCCGGACGTGATCATGATCGGCGAGATCCGCGACCGCGAGACGATGGAGCACGCGATCGCCTTCGCCGAGACCGGCCACCTCTGCATGGCCACGCTGCACTCCAACAGCGCGAACCAGGCGCTCGACCGGATCATCAACTTCTTCCCCGAGGAGCGGCGCCAGCAGCTGCTGATGGACATGTCGCTGAACCTCAAGTCCATCGTCTCGCAGCGGCTGCTGCCGCTGGCGACCGGCAAGGGCCGCGTGCCCGCGATCGAGGTGCTGCTGAACACGCCGCTGGTGAGCGACATGATCTTCAAGGCCGAGGTCAGCGGCATCAAGGACGTGATGAAGAAGTCCCGCGAGCTCGGGATGCAGACCTTCGACCAGGCGCTGTTCGACCTGTTCGAGCGCGGTCTCGTGACCTACGAGGACGCGCTGCGCAACGCCGACTCGGTCAACGACCTGCGGCTGAACATCAAGCTCAACAGCAAGCGCTCGCCCCGCGACCTGCACGCGGGCACCGAGCACCTCGACATCGTCTGAGGCTCAGGCGCCGGCGTCCGGCGCCGCGTCGCGGGGCGGCTTGCGCGCCGACCCCGCCACCATCTCGAAGCGGAACAGCCGGCACTCGAGCGCGCCGTTGAAGAGCGGCGTGCGCTTCGAGGGCTTGAGCCGCAGCCGCTGCGGCAGCTCGAGGTCGCTGGTGAAGAGGCACGCGCTCCAGCCCGCGAAGCGCTGCTTGAGCAGCGTGGCGAACGCCGGCCAGAACCGGTCGGCCTGCGCGAGCGACTGCCGGCCCTTGACGTCGAGTCGCTCGCCGTAGGGCGGGTTCGCGATCAGCAGGCCCGCCGGCGCGGGCGCCGCGTCCAGGTGCAGCACGTCGACCTGCCGCAGCGCCACCCAGCCGGGGTCGGCGCCGCAGCGCGCGAGGTTGGCCCGCGCGGCCGCGAGCGCGGCCTCGGAGACGTCCGAGCCGAAGATCGACGCCGCGCCCGCCGGCGCGCGCGGCGCGGCGCGCCGCATCCGGTCCCAGGCGCCGCGGTCGAAGCCGCGCATCCGCTCGAATCCGAAGCGGCGGTTCGCCCCCGGCGGCACGCCGGCGGCGATCATCGCGGCCTCGACGACGATCGTGCCCGAGCCGCAGAACGGATCGAGCAGCGGCATGCCGGGCGTCCAGCCGGCGAGCGCGAGCAGGCCGGCGGCGAGGTTCTCCTTCATCGGCGCGTCGACGCCGTCGCGCCGCCAGCCGCGCTTGAACAGCGACTCGCCTGACCAGTCGAGGTACAGCGTGCAGCGGCCGGCGTCCAGGAACGCGAAGACGCGCCGGTCGGGGCGCTGCCGCTCGATCGAGGGCCGCTCGCCGCCGCTGCGCTCCCGGGCCCGGTCGACGATGCCGTCCTTGATCCGCAGCGTGGCGAACTGCAGGCTGCGCACCGGTGCGCCGATCGCGGTGGTGTCGATGCGCAGCGACGCGAGCGGGTCGTGCCAGCGCTCCCAGTCGGTGTCCTGCGCGAGCCGGTAGAGGTCGTCCTCGTTCCGGTAGGGTGCCTGCGCGACCCGCTGCAGCACGCGGCTCGCGATCCGCGAGTGCAGGTTCGCCGCCAGCCCGATCGCGGTGTCGCCCTCGAAGGCGACGCCGCCGGGCGGCGTCGCGACCACGGTCGCGCCCAACGCACGCAGCTCGTCGGCGCAGGCGGCCTCGAGGCCGCGCGGGCAGGGCGCGAAGAACGCGAGGGCCGCGGCCAACTCAGCCCTTCGCGAGCGCGCGCTCGACGAACTCGAGCCGATCCTGGCCCCAGAACGGCTCGTCGCCGATCTGGTACCAGGGCGCGCCGAACACCTGGTGGCCGATCGCCTCCTCGGTGTAGCGGTCGAAGGCGGCGGCCGCCTCGTCGGTCCGTGCGGCGAGCGCCGCCGCACCCAGGCCCTGCTCGGCGACGATCGCGGCGACGGTGGTGGCGTCGGAGACGTCGCGTTCCTCGGCCCAGCAGGCGCGCATCAGCGCGCCGGCGAGGCCGAGCGCGGCGTCGGTGCCGGCGGCGAGGTCCGCGGCGACGATGGTCTTGGCGGCGAGGTCGGCGGGCACCGGGAAGTGCTTGGGATGGACCGTCAGCGGCAGCCCGAGCGCATCGCGCCAGCGCGCGAGCTCGTGCAGCCGGTAGGCCTGGCGCTGCGGCGCGCGCTTGCCGAGGGGCAGGCCGCCGGAGACCGGGAACACGCGCCCGAGGTCGACCGGACGGACCAGCACCGTGGCACCGTGCCGCTTCGCCATGTCGACGAAGCGCGCGTGGCCGAGGTAGGTCCACGGCGAGACGGGGGTGAAGTAGTAGCGGACGGTCTTCATCGGGGTCTCCTCGGGGGGGCGGCCGGGCGCGGGGCGCGCCCGCGCCGGACTCAGAAGGGCTTCACGACGGCGAGGATCGCCACCGCCACCAGCAGCAGCACCGGCGCCTCGTTGAACCAGCGGTACCAGACGTGAGAGCGGACGTTCTCGCCGCGCTCGAAGCGCTTCACCATCGCTCCGCAGACATGGTGGTAGCCGATCAGCACCACCACCAGCGCGAGCTTCGCGTGAAGCCAGCCGCCGCCGAAGCCCCAGCCGAGCCACAGCCAGAGCCCCAGGCCCAGCGCCAGCACCATCAGCGGTCCCATGAAGCGGTACAGCTTGCGGGCCATCAGCAGCAGGCGGTCGCGCTCGGCCGTCGAGGCCGGGTCCACCATCGCGAGGTTCACCAGGATGCGCGGCAGGTAGAACAGGCCGGCGAACCAGCTGGTGACGAAGACGATGTGGAACGCTTTGACCCAGAGCATCGGCGGATTGTACCGGCTCGCCGCGGGCCGGCCGCCTCGCGGTGCTAGCATCCGCCGCTCACGTTCCGAAGGAGACGACGACGATGACGACCCTCTACGACGCCTCGGTGCCGGTCTACGACGCGATCCTGCGCAACCTGTCGACCCTGCTCGACAAGGCCGCCGCGCACGCCACCGCCAAGGGCTACGACGCCGGCGTCCTGCTGCAGTCGCGGCTCTATCCCGACATGTTCCCGCTGACCCGCCAGGTGCAGATCGCCTGCGACGCCGCGAAGTACGGCGTGGCGCGGCTGACCGGCGTCGAGGCGCCGAAGCACGCCGACGACGAGGCCACCCTCGACCAGCTGAAGGCGCGGATCGAGTCGACGCGCGCCTTCGTGGCGAGCGTGGGCCGCGAGAAGTTCGAGGGCGCCGAGACCCGCCGCGTCGAGGTCCCGACCCGCGTGCAGACCTACGCGTTCGACGGCCGGACCTTCCTGCTGCACTGGTCGCTGCCGAACTTCTACTTCCACGTCGTGACCGCGTACGACATCCTGCGGCACAACGGCGTGGACGTCGGCAAGCGCGACTACCTCGGTCCGGTGCCGACGCTCGCGTGACGATCCGCTTCGAGCTGCGCGGCGAGTCGATCGTGCTGCACGCGCTGCTGAAGGCCGCCGGGCTCGCACCCAGCGGCGGCGCGGCGAAGTCGACGATCGACTCGGGCGCGGTGCGCGTCGACGGCGTGGTCGAGACCCGTCGCGCCCGCCAGCTCCGGGCCGGCCAGCGGGTGAGGGTGGGCGATGCCGAGGTCGTGCTGCTGCCCGACCCCGGCGGCGGCGCTCAGGTCCGGACCTGACCGGACCCGAACACCACCCACTTCAGCGAGGTCAGGCCCTCGAGGCCGACCGGGCCGCGCGCGTGGAGCTTGTCGGTCGAGATGCCGATCTCCGCGCCCAGCCCGTACTCGAAGCCGTCGGCGAAGCGCGTCGACGCGTTGACCATCACGCTCGACGAATCGACCTCGCGCAGGAAGCGCATCGCGGCCGAGTGGTCCTCGGTGACGATCGAGTCGGTGTGTGCCGAGCCCCAGCGGGCGATGTGGTCCATCGCCGCATCCAGCCCGTCGACCACGCGGATCGCGAGGATCGGCGCGAGGTACTCGGTCGCCCAGTCCTCGTCGGTCGCGGCCACCGACGGCAGGCCCGCGCCCGACAGGATCGCCCGGGTCTCGTCGCAGCCGCGCAGCTCCACGCCCTTGTCGACGTAGATCCGCCCGAGCTCGGGCAGCAGCCGCGCCGCGATCGGGCGCGCGACGAGCAGCGTCTCCATCGTGTTGCACGGCGAATAGCGCTGGGTCTTGGCGTTGTCGGCGATGCGGACAGCCTTGGCGAGGTCCGCCGCGCCGTCGACGTAGACGTGGCAGATGCCGTCCAGGTGCTTGATGACCGGGACGCGCGCCTCCTTCGAGATCCGCTCGATCAGCGACTTGCCGCCGCGCGGCACGATCACGTCGACGAACTCGGGGCTGCGGATCAGCGCGCCCACCGCCTCGCGGTCGGTCGTGTCGATCAGCTGCACCGCGTCAGCGGGCAGCCCCGCTGCCTCCAGCCCCTCGCGGATCAGCACGGCGAGCGCGCGGTTGCTGTGGATGGCCTCCGAGCCGCCGCGCAGGATCGTCGCGTTGCCCGACTTCACGCACAGGCCGGCCGCGTCGATCGTCACGTTCGGGCGCGACTCGTAGACGATGCCGATCACGCCCAGCGGCACGCGCATCTTGCCGACCTGGATGCCGGAGGGCCGGTAGCGCAGCTCGCTCATCTCGCCCACCGGATCGGGCAGCGCGGCGATCTGCTCGAGGCCGACCGCCATCGACTCGATGACCTTCGGGGTCAGGACCAGCCGGTCGACGAAGGCGGCATCGTGGCCGGCGGTGCGCGCGGCCTCGACGTCCTTCGCGTTCTCGCGCGCCAGCAGCGCGGCCTCGCGGCGGATCGCGGCGGCGGCGGCGCGCAGCGCGGTGTCCTTCGCGGCGGTGTTCGCGCGCGCGATGTCGCGGGCGGCGGCGCGGGCGCGGCGGCCGACGTCGGCGACGTAGACCGGGATGTCGATCGGGTTCATCGTGGGGCTCCGTGGGGGCGGGCTCAGCCGGCGTCGGCCGTGGCGGCGGCGAGCGCCGGGTCGAGGTCCAGGCCCAGCGACGCGGCGCCGGCCAGCCCGAGGACGATCGCCTCCAGCGCCTGCCAGTCGTCGCCGTCGAGCACGCCCTTGGTCATTCTATCGACGCGGGCACAGGCCCGCAGCAAGCGGCGCAGCGCGGCGGCGTCGAGCCGGCGCGCGGCGGCGTGGTAGGCCCGCTCGCGGTCGCCCCAGATCCGCGCCTGCGCGAGGACGGGCGCCACGGGCCGGCCGGCGTCGCGTGCGTCGACCATCCGCAGCAGCACGCGGATCGCGTCGGCCGGCGCCCACAGCACCGCGGGCACGGCCGCGCCCTCGGCGCGCAGTCCGGCCACGCAGCGCAGCGCGCGGACCGCGTCGCCGGCGAGCGCCGCCGACACCAGGTCGAACACGTCCCAGCGCGCCACGTCGAGCACCGCCGCTCGGACAGCGTCCGGGTCGAGGCGCCCGGGCGGGCACAGCAGCGACAGCTTCGCGACCTCCTGCTTCGCGGCGAGCAGGTTGCCCTCGACGCGGTCGGCGATCAGCTGCAGCGTGCCGGCGTCGGCCTGGCGACCGTCGGCGGCCAGCCGCTCGCCGATCCAGCGCGGCAGCCGGTCGCGCTCGACGACCGGGATCTCGACCACCCATCCGGCGCGGTCGATCCGCTCGAACCACGGCAGCCGCGTCGTCGCCTTGTCGAGGCGCGGGCTGGTGACCAGCAGCCGTGTATCGTCGGCCAGGCCCTCGACGATCGGCGCGAGCGCCTCGCCCAGTTCCTTCGCCGGCTTGCCGGTGAAGCGCAGCTCGAGCAGCCGCCGGCTCGCGAACAGCGACAGCGCGCCGGCCTCCTGGCGCAGCGACTCGGGCCGGAACGAGCGATCGACGTGGAAGACGGTGCGTTCGTCGAAGCCCGCCGCGCGCGCCACGGTGCGCAGCCGGTCGGCCGCCTCCAGCATCAGCAGCGGCTCGTCGCTGGCGATCCAGACGACCGGCGGCGGCACGCCGTTCGCCCGCTCCAGCGCCTGCGCGAGGGCGGTGTCGCGCAGGTTCACGTCGGAGGCACCGGCGGCTGCTGCGGCAGCGTCGAGAGCCGTCGCAGGATCTGCTGGATGGTGTCGATCCGCATGTCGCGGTAGAGGAGCTGCACCTCCTCCTCGTTGACGATGCCCTGCACGTCGAGCACGGTGATCGCGCGGCGCAGCAGCAGCTCGGACGGCCCGATCAGCTCGCGGTCCGCGCCGTCCTTGGCCTGCCAGCGGACCCGGTAGCGCAGCGAGAACTCGCGGGGACGGCCGCTGGTGGACAGCGCCGAGATCTCGCGTTCGGGCAGCTCCAGCAGCAGCTCGAACCGGACCTGCGCGTCGGCGCGCCGGTCGACGACCGTGGCGCCGTTGGTCCGGACGGCGCGGCGCAGTTCGCCGCCCAGCTGCGAGCTCGGCGGCAGCGACGACCAGAAGGTCTTGAACGGCAGCTCGGTCTGGCCGCGCAGCTTGAAGCCGCAGCCGCCTGCGCCGAAACAGCGGCCGAGATAGCGGCCCGCTGCGAAGCAACAGATGGATAAGAGTCCGACTGCGACGAGCGAAGAGAAGGCGGACCATCCAGTGGTGCAAAACCGAAGGCACGGCGCCGAGCGGGCTTCCCCATGGGCCTGAAAGAAGGCATAGAGGGGGGAGGAGGAGGAGGAGCTAGCCCGGGAGCCGGCGGAGGAGGGTCGGCGGAGCGGCCGACGTCGCCCGACGGCGTGGCGCGCGACGCAGGGCCCGTCCGAGCCGGTGATCGTCACGGTCGACAGGAACTTCGCCGAGTCGAAGCCGGTGCCCAAGATGATCGCGTCGAGCGGGCCGAAC
>JBAXJZ010000120.1:0-9569 GCA_037137595.1 Burkholderiales bacterium
GGGGACCGCGGCCGCGCCGGCGGCGCCCAGCGCCTGCCCCATCGCAGCGCCGATCGCGGCGCCGGCGCCGAGCTGCGCGCCCAGCCCGCCCAGTCCGCCCTCGTTGCCGGCGGCGATCGGGATCGAGTTGGCCGTCTGGAACTTGGTGTAGGCATCGAGGTTGCCCGCCATGCCCATCGCGATCCGCTTGTCGAGCGCCTCCTGGAGCGGCTCGGGCAGGCTGATCGACTGGATGTTGAAGCTGTCGAGCGCGAGGCCGACCGACTCGAAGGCCGGCGCGACCTCCTTCGCGATCGCCTGCGCGAGCAGCGTCTGGTTCGCCGCCATGTCGAGGAAGGGCACGCCCGAGTTGCCGATCGCGGCCGCCAGGCTCGCGAGCACGTGGCCGTCGAGCTGCTCGTCGAGGTCGTCGACCCCCACCTGCGCGCGGTTGCCGGCGATCTCGGTGAAGAACTTCTTCGGATCGGCGACGCGGTAGGCATAGAGGCCGAAGGCGCGCATCCGCACCATCCCGAAGTCCTTGTCGCGGACCGAGATCGCCTGCGGCGTGCCCCAGCGGCGGCCGATCTGCTGGCGCGTGGAGAAGAAGTAGACGTCGGACTTGAACGGGGACTCGAAGAGCTTGTCCCAGTTCTTCAGGTAGGTGAGGACCGGCAGCGTCTGCGTGGTCAGCGTGTAGCGGCCCGGGGCGAACACGTCGGCCGCCTTGCCCTCGTTGACGAAGAGCGCGGCCTGCGCCTCGCGCACCGTCAGGGAGCCGCCGTACTGGATCTCCTGGTCGGCCACCGGAAAGCGCCACATCAGCACCCCGTCGGGCTGCTCGGCCCACTGCAGGATGTCGATGAACTGCTTCTTGATGAAGTCACCGAGGCCCATGACGTGCTCCTGGAAGGAAGGGAGGAGGAAGGGGGGCGCGGCTCAGAACACGCAGGCCGCGTTGATGAGGCCGGCGCTCAGCGCGGCCGCGCCGCCCAGCATGCCGACCGCGAGGTTGCCCGACTCGAGGGCGTCCTGCAGGTTGGGGAACATCCGCTGCATCACCGCGTACACCAGCAGCTGCACCACCAGCGCCACGAGGCTCCAGGCGACGAAGCTGCCGTAGTGCGCGTGGCTGAGGATGCCCGACGCGATCGTGGCGGTGAAGCCGATCATCGCGCCGGAGAAGAACACCGCGACGGCGACGTTGCCGTCGCGGATCCGCTGGCGTTCGTCGTACGGCGTGAGCCGCGTGTAGACCACGAAGAAACCGGCGAGCAGGGCCAGACCCGTCAGCAGGTAGGCCGTGTAGCCGATCACGAGTTCCGAGACCCGCGCTTCGTCCATCGTCTGAGCTCCGTTCGACGCGAGGCCGCTCGGGGAGCCGACGCGGCGCGAACCGATCATAATCGAAGCGTCCTCGCGACCGCCATGACACACGACCGGCTGCTGATCCTCTCCGTCTTCGTCGTCGCCTCCTGCGGCCTGGCCTACGAGCTGGTCGCCGGGGCGCTGGCGAGCTACCTGCTGGGCGACTCGGTCCTGCAGTTCTCGACGGTGATCGGCGCCTACCTGTTCGCGATGGGCATCGGCGCCCATCTGTCGAAGTACGTCCCCGACCGCGACGTGCTGGCCCGCTTCGTCGAGATCGAGCTGCTGGTCGCGCTCGTGGGCGGCGTGTCGGCCGCGCTGCTGTTCGTCGTCTTCGCCTGGGCAGGCACGCCGTTCCGCGTCGTGCTCTACGCGATGGTGCTGATCATCGGCACCCTGGTCGGCATGGAGATCCCGCTGGTCATGCGGGTGCTCGACGCGCGGCGCGCCGCGTTCGCCGACATCGTCTCGCGGGTCCTCACCTTCGACTACCTCGGCGCGCTGGCGGTCTCGGTGCTGTTTCCGCTGGTGCTCGCGCCGCAGCTGGGGCTGGCCCGCACCGCGCTGCTGTTCGGCCTGCTGAACGCGGCGGTTGCGCTCTGGGTCGCGCGGCGCTTCCGCGCCGAGCTGCCGCAGTGGCGCACGCTGGTGCTCAAGGGCTGCGGGGTCGCGGCGGTGCTCGCGCTGGGCATGGCGGGCTCGGACCGCCTGATCGGCTGGGCCGAGCGCGGCCTGTTCGGCGACGAGATCGTCCACGCCCGCACCTCCATCTACCAGCGGATGGTGGTGACCCGCTGGAAGGACGACACCCGGCTCTACCTGAACGGCAACCTGCAGTTCTCGTCGCGCGACGAGCACCGCTACCACGAGGCGCTGGTGCTGCCGGCGATGGAGAACCATCCGGCGCCGCGGCGGGTGCTGATCCTCGGCGGCGGCGACGGCCTCGCCGCCCGCGAGGTGCTGCGCTACCCCACGGTCGAACGGATCACGCTGGTGGACCTCGATGCGGCGATGACCGACCTCTTCTCGACCGCGTCCGACCTGGTCGAGCTGAACCGCGGATCGCTGCGCGACCCGCGCGTCACCGTCGTCAACCGCGATGCCTTCCTCTGGCTCGAGGCCACCGACGATGCACCCTACGACGTCGCGATCGTCGACCTGCCCGACCCCACCAACCACTCGCTCGGCAAGCTCTATTCGGTGCCGTTCTACGCGCGGCTCAGGCAGGTGCTGACGCCGCGCGCGCAGGTCGCGGTCCAGGCCGCCTCGCCGTGGTTCGCGCCGCATGCGTTCTGGTCGGTGGTGGCGACGCTGAAGGAGGCCGGCTACGCCACCGTGCCCTACCACGCCCACGTTCCCTCGTTCGGCGAATGGGGCTTCGTCGCCGCCTCGCCGCAGGGCGGCTTCGTTCCGCCCTCGACCTATCGCGTGACGACGCGCTTCCTCGACGCGACCAGCACGGCGCAGATGTTCTCGTTCCCGCCGGACATGGGGCCGCGCGAGGTCGAGCCCAACTGGCTGAACACCCAGCGTCTCGTCCAGTACTTCCATGAGGACTGGTCCCGCGTGGCGCGCTGAGCGCCGCGCGTGGCTGCGCGGCGGGGCGGTCGCGGGGCTGGGCGCGCTCGCGCCCGCGCTCGGCGGCTGCGCGCGCCGGCCCTTCTGGGTCCCGCCGCCGGTGGCGGTCGACGCGCCGGGCCGCGAGATCGGGCACGCGCTGCGCGAGCGCTGGAAGGCGGCGGCGCCGTCGTACTCCGACTGGCGCTCGGCCCCCGAGCGGCGCGTCGACGTCGCGATCGTGGGCTCGGGCATCGCCGGACTGGGCTGCGCGTGGGCCCTGCACCGCGCGGGCGTGCGCGACGCCTGGGTGCTTGCCGGCCCGGACCCGCTGGGCAACGCCGCGGGCGCGTCGCTCGCGGGCACCGGCTGCCCGACCGGCGCGCACTACCTGCCGCTGCCGTCGCTGGAGTCGACCCACGTGCGCGCGCTGCTCGCCGACGCCGGCGTGCTTCGCGAGGGCGAGTCCGACGAGGCCCCGCTCTACGACGAGCGCGCGCTGGTGCACGCGCCCTCGCACCGGCTGTGGGTCGACGGCCGCTGGCAGCCGGGTCCGCTGCCCGATCTCGACGGCGACGCACGCACGCAGGCCGAGGCCTTCCTCGCCGAGGTCGAGCGGCTCGGCGAGCTGCGCGGGCCCGACGGGCGACGCGCGTTCGTCGTCCCGGTCGTCGAGTCCTCGCGCGACGCCGCGACGCGCGCGCTCGACGCGACCCCCGCCGCCGCCTGGCTCGATGCCCGCGGCTGGACCGCGGCGCCGCTGCGCGCCTGGCTCGACTACGTGACCCGCGACGAGTTCGGCGCCACGCCCGACGAGATCTCGGCCTGGGCGCTCGCGCACTACTTCGCCGCGCGCCGCGGCCGCGCGCGCAACGCCGAGCCGGGCGCCGTGCTGACCTGGGCGGACGGCCTCGCACCGCTGGCGCGTCACCTGATGGCGCCGGCGGCGGCGGCCGGCCGAGTGCTGCCGATGTCGGTCGAGCGGATCGAGCGGACCGCCGACGGGCTGCGCTGCTGGGCGTGGTCGCACGGCGGCGCCGACGACGGGGCCTCGGGCGCGGGCGACGGTCCGCTCGGCACGCCCGTGGTGATCCGGGCGCGGCGGGTGGTGGTCGCGACGCCGCTCGCCATCGCCGCGCGCCTCGTGCCGGAGCTGGCCGGCGCCGGCGTCGAGGCCGCGCGCCGCGCGCCCTGGACCGTCGCCAACGTCGTGTTCCGCCATGCGCCCGAGGAGCCGCACACCGGCGGCGAGGACGAACTCGCCTGGGACAACGTCGTGCACGGCAGCCCGGCGCTCGGCTTCGTCCACGCGCGCCACCAGGAGATCGGCCTCGATCGCACCGGGCCGACGGTGATGACCGCCTACCGCGCGTTCACGCCGGCCGACCGCGACGCCCGCGCCGAACTCGCGCGGCTGACCGCGCCCGACGCGCCCGCCGACCGGCGGGCCTGGCTCGAGCTCGTGGGCCTGGACCTCGAGCGCACCTACGGCGCCCGCGTCTGGCGGGACGTGCTGCGCGTGCGCGTGACCGTCCGCGGCCACGGCATGGCCGCGCCGGTCCCGGGCTTCCTCGACGACCGGCGGCTCGCGGCGCTGCGTTCGGCCGACGGCGCGCTGCGCTTCGCACATTCGGACCTGTCCGGCTACTCGGTGTTCGAGGAGGCGCTGTGGTGGGGCGTGCGCGCGGCCGAATCGATCGCCGGCGGACGCTGAGTCCGCGGTCGCAACGCCGGTGACGCCCGCTCAGGCCGCGAGGTCGCGGCGCGCCGCCCGCGGGTCGGTCTGCCCCCGCAGCCGCTGGCGCTGCCGCACGCGGGCCGCGTCCATCAGCATCCGGCCGGCCCAGCGGTAGACGTTGTTCTCCTTCACGGTCCGCCGCATCAGCCGCATCCGCTCGCGACGCTCGTCGCGGTCCATGCGCAGCGCGGTCCGGATCGCCGTCGCGGTCTCGGCGATGTCGTAGGGGTTGACCAGCAGCGCCTCGATCAGCTCGCGCGACGCGCCGGCGAAGGTCGACAGGATCAGCACGCCGTCGTGGTCGTCGCGTGCGGCCACGAACTCCTTGGCCACCAGGTTCATGCCGTCGTGCAGGCTGTTGACGAGGCAGAAGTCGGCCGCGCGGTAGAGCTCGAAGACCTGTACCGGTTCCTGGTGCTCGCCGATCAGCACGATCGGCCGCCAGGCCCCGGTGCCGAAGCGCGCGTTGATCCGCGCGGCGGTCTCCTCGGTCTCCTGCCTGAGCTGGCGGTAGGCGGGCAGCTTGCCGCGCGTGGGCGCGGCGACCTGCAGCAGCGTGACCCGGCCCACCCACGCCGGCTCCCGTTCGAGCAGCCGCTCCACCGCGAGGAAGCGCTCGACGATGCCCTTGGTGAAGTCCCAGCGCTCGACGCCGACACCGATCCGCACATCGTCGGCGAGCCCGTACCGCGCACGGACCGCGCGCGCGCAGTCCGGCGCCGGCGGCACCGCGTCCAGCCAGCGCGGCGGCCACTCGATCGAGATCGGATACGGCGCCACGCGGCACACGTGACCCTGGATCGTCACCGTCATGTGCTCGCGGTCGATGTGGCACTCGACGTAGCGGTCGACCGTCTCCAGGAAGTTCTGGCAGTGATGGCGCGTGTGGAAGCCGAGGATGTCGGCGCGCAGCATCCCGGTGAGCAGCGCCTCCTTCCACGGGCACACGCCGAAGGTCTCGGCGTTCGGCCAGGGGATGTGCCAGAACAGCACCACGGTCGCGCCGGGGATCCGCTGGCGCACCATCGCCGGCAGCAGCGCGAAGTGGTAGTCCTGCACGAAGACCACCGGCCGGTCGGTGCGGGTCTCGCGGGTCACCACGTCGGCGAACTTGCGGTTGACCGCCTGGTACTGCGTCCAGTCGGCCTCGCGGAACGAGGGCCGAACGTAGGCGAGGTGGCACAGCGGCCACAGGCCCTCGTTCGAGAACCCGAAGTAGAAGCCCTCCTCCTCCTCGGCGCTCAGCCAGACGCGGCGCAGCGTGTAGGACGGGTCCGAGGGCGGCACGCCCACGCGGTCGTGCAGGTCGACCACGTCGCGGTCGGCGCTGCCCGAGCCGTGCGCGATCCAGACGCCCGAGCAGGCGCGGATGATCGGCTCGAGCGCGGTCACCATGCCGCTCGCCGGCACCTGGACCACCGGCCGGCCGTCGGCACCGCGGTTGTGGATGTAGGGCTCGCGGTTGGAGACGACGATCATCTGCGGCGAGTCCAGGCTCTCGCGCACCACGTGCGCGAGTGCGTCCGGCGTCCAGTTCTCGCGGTAGTCGATCTCCAGCCGCTGGTCGTGCTCGATCTCGCGCAGCACCTTGCGGACCTGCGACAGGATCGGCGCGCTCGAGTGGCCCTCGGCGTCGTCGAGGAAGCGGCGCGCGCGGATGTCGCGGACCAGCAGCGTGCCCCAGCGGCGCAGCAGCAGCCAGGCGGCGAGCACCGACATCGCCGCCAGCACCAGCGCCGACATCACGCCGAAGGCGATCAGGTAGTCGCGCGCCTTGGTGTAGCGGCGGTCGATGAACGACATGTCGTGCACCAGCAGCACCACCGCGGGCTCGCCGTCGGCGGCCGTCAGCGCGTAGCGCGCGAGGTGCACGGTACCCTGCGGCGTGCGGATCACGCGGTTGGCCGGGTCGGGCCCGGTCGCGGCGAACGCGCAGGAGATCTCCGGCGGCGTGCGGTCGGTCTGGTGGATCGTGCGGCCGTCGGGCCGGCAGGCGAGCACCGCGAGCAGGCGCTCGTCCTCGGTGACCTTCGACAGGTAGCGCCGCAGCCGCGGCAGTTCCGACCGGTCGAGCAGCGTGGGCAGCGTCTCGCCCATGGTGTTCATCACCGTCATGGCGCGCATGTCGACGTCGGTGCGGAACCATCCGGTGAGCATCCGCTCGACGTAGGGCACCGCGATCCACGCGCCGAGCGACAGCGCGACCAGCACGGGCACGGCGAACCGCCAGAACAGGGTCCTCAGCATCGTCGGGCTCCCCTCGGGGTTCGATGGGCCGCGCGGCCGGCGCAGGGTCCGGCCGCGCGCGTCGGAAAACGGGACGGCCCCGGTCGAGGCAATCGCCGTGCCCGGTCCGCTTCGTAGGACAATGCGCCGGCCCCCTTCAGGAGATCCGCGATGCAGTACCGCAAGCTCGGCCGCAGCGGCGTGTCGGTATCCACGCTGTGCCTCGGCACGATGATGTTCGGCGACCGCACCACCGAGGCCGACTCGATCGAGATCGTCGCCGCCTGCCGCGACGCCGGCGTGAACTTCATCGACACCGCCGACGTCTATTCGCTGGGCGAGTCCGAGCGCATCACCGGCCGCGCGATCGCCGCCGACCGCCACCGCTGGGTGCTGGCCACCAAGGTCGGCAACCCGATGGGGCAGGACCCGAACCAGCGCGGCCTGTCGCGGCGCTGGCTCGCGCAGGCGATCGACGCCTCGCTCGCGCGGCTCGGCACCGATCACGTCGACATCTGGTACCTGCACAAGGAAGACCACGACACGCCGCTCGACGAGACCGTCCGCGGCGTGGCCGACGCGATCCGCGCCGGCAAGGTCCGCTACCTCGGCGTGTCGAACCATCGCGCCTGGCGGATCGCCGAGATCGTCGCGCTCTGCCGCGACGAGGGCATCCCCGCGCCCGCGGTCTGCCAGCCGTACTACAACGCCTTCAACCGGATGCCCGAGGTCGAGGTGCTGCCCGCCTGCGGCCGCTACGGCATCGGCGTGGCGCCCTACTCGCCGATCGCCCGCGGCGTGCTCGCCGGCAAGTACCGGCCGGGCGAGCCGCCGCCGGAAGGCTCGCGCGCCGCGCGCAACGACCGCCGGATCATGCAGACCGAGTGGCGCGAGGAGTCGCTGTTGCTCGCGCAGCGGGTGGCCGAGCACGCACGGGCACGCGGCGTCACGCCCTCGCAGTTCGCGGTGGCCTGGGTGCTGAACAACCGGCTGGTCACCTCGGCGATCGTCGGTCCGCGCACGCTCGAGCAGATGCGCGAATACCTCGACGGCGCGGCGGTCACGCTGACCGCCGAGGACGAGGCACTGATCGACGGCATGGTCGCCGCCGGCCATCCGAGCACGCCGGGCTACAACGATCCGGCCTATCCGCTCGAGGGCCGGGTGCCGTACTCCGGCTGAGCGGGACCGTGGCCTCGCGCACCGGCTGGGTCGCGGCGATGTCGCTCGCGCAGCTGGTGTCCTGGGGCAGCCTCTACTACACCTTCTCGCTGCTGATGCCCGCGCTCGAGGACGAGCTCGGGCTGTCGCGGGTGCAGGTGAGCGGCGCGTTCTCGGCCTCGCTGCTGGTCGCGGGCGTGGCCGGCGTGGCCGTCGGGCGCTGGATCGACCGCGGCCGCGGCCGGGGGGTGATGACCGCGGGCTCGGTGCTCGCCGGGCTCGCGATGGTGGCGCTCGGGCGGATCGACGGCGTCGTCGGCCTCTACGCATGCTGGATCGCGATCGGCGCGGCCTGCGCGGCGGTGCTCTACGAGCCGGCCTTCGCGATCCTGATCCGGCGCTGGCCCGACGACTACCGGCGCTCGCTGATCGCGATGACCTTCCTCGGCGGGCTCGCCTCGACGGTGTTCATCCCGCTGTCGGCGGTGCTGATCGGATGGCTCGGCTGGCGGCACGCCTGCGAGGTGCTCGGCGTGCTGCAGCTGGCGCTGTGCGCGCCGATCCACGCCACGATGCTGCGCGGCGAGCCGCCGGGCGCGGATCGGCGTGCCGCCGCGGGCGAGGACGCGCCCTCGCTGCGCGAGCTCGCGCTGTCGCCCGCCTTCCTGCTGATCACCGCGTTCGTCGTGACCTTCATGGCCTTCACGTCGGCGCTGGCCGCGCACATGGTGCCGCTGATGCGCGAACGCGGCGTGCCCGAGGCCTGGGCGGTCGCGGTCCCGGCGAGCATCGGCGCGCTGCAGGTGCTCGGACGCGTCGTGCTGTTCGTCTTCGAGGGACGCATCGACCCGCGCCGCCTCGACGGCGCGATCCCGCTGCTGCTGCCGGTCGCGGTCGCGCTGCTGCTCGCCGGCGGCGGCAGCGTGGCGGCGGCGCTCGCGTTCGCCGCCTGCTACGGGATCGGCAACGGGCTGCTGACCATCGTCAAGGCGACGGCGGTCGCGCAGTACGTCAGCCGCACGCGCGTGGCGGCACTCTCCGGCCTGCAGCAGCCGCCCGCGGCGCTCGCCCGGGCGGTCGGGCCGATCCTGCTCGCGTCGCTCTGGACGGTGGACGGGGACTACCGGCTCGGCCTGTGGGTGCTGCTGTCGGCCGGCCTGCTCGCGGTCGCGCTGCTGCGGCTCGCGCAGGCCCGGGCGCTGCCGCAGCCCTGAGTCGCGCCCCGCGGGGCACACGGTCCGGGGGGTCGAACGCGCCGCGATGGCCGCCGTCCGGCGGTCATGGGACAATGCCGGGTTGTCCAGCACCGCGACCTCGCGTCCGTCGCCCCACGTGCCCGCACCGATCCTCCTGCTCGTCCTCCTCCTGCTGGTCGCCATCCTCGTGGGCGGCTACGTGCTCTGGCCACTGCTGCGAGGACCGTCCCGCGCGGCCGCCGCCGAGGCCGATGCCGCGGCCACGGCCCGTGCGGTGCTGCGCGAGCGGCGGCGCGAGCTCGAGGCCGCGCTCGCCCACCTGCCCGCCGACGCGCCCGAGCGGC
>JBAXJZ010000121.1:0-9538 GCA_037137595.1 Burkholderiales bacterium
AGCAGGCGAAGGCGATCGCGGGATGCGCGAGCGCCACGCGGCGGAACGCGTCGAGCGCGTGTGCGGTCTCGGTGCCCTGCGCCTTGAGGAACTTGCGCCGCGCGGGCGTGGCCGAATAGAGCTCGAGCACCTCGACCGTGGTGCCCGGCGGATGCGCGGCCGGCGCGAGGCCGGGCGCCTCGCTGTCGATGACCGTGGCGGCGTCCGCGCCCGCGGTGCGGCTGGTGATCCGCACCCGCGCCACCGACGCGATCGCCGCGAGCGCCTCGCCGCGGAAGCCGAGCGTGCGCACGCGCTCGAGCTCGTGCAGCGACGCGATCTTGCTGGTGGCGTGGCGGGTGAGCGCGAGCGCGAGTTCGCCGGGCGGGATCCCGCAGCCGTCGTCGGTGACCGCGACCCGGCGCACCCCGCCTTCCTCGAGCCGCAGCTCGATCCGCGTCGAACCTGCGTCGATCGCGTTCTCGAGCAGCTCCTTCACGACCGAGGCCGGCCGCTCGACGACCTCGCCGGCGGCGATCTGGCTGACGAGGGGGTCGGGCAGGGGGGCGATCGGGCGCCGGGCCGGCGCCGCGGCGAGGGGCGCGTCGGACGGGGCCGGATCCGCCCCGTTCGGCGGGAGATCCATCACGGTGGGGATTATAGGCCGCGTGTATGATCGCCCGCCCATGGACATCTCCCAGGCCATCGACATCTTCCTCCACCTCGACAAGCACCTCGAGAGCGTCGTCGCGCAGTACGGTCTCTGGGTCTACGTGATCCTCTTCGCGATCATCTTCGTCGAGACCGGTCTGGTGGTGATGCCCTTCCTGCCGGGCGACTCGCTGCTCTTCGTCTGCGGCGCGATCGCCGCGATCGGCGGCCTGTCGCTGCCGCTGCTGATCGTGCTGCTGATCGTCGCGGCCATCCTCGGCGACGCGGTCAACTACTCGGTCGGCAAGTACTTCGGACCGAAGGTCTGGAGCTGGGAGCAGTCTCGCTTCTTCAACCGCGCCGCCTTCGACCGCACCCACGCGTTCTACGAGAAGCACGGGGCCATCACGATCATCGTCGCGCGCTTCCTGCCCTTCGTGCGGACCTTCGCGCCCTTCGTCGCCGGCGTCGCGGCGATGACCTACGGCAAGTTCGCGCTCTACAACGTGGTGGGCGGCGTGCTGTGGGTGGGCAGCCTCACGGTGCTGGGCTACCTGGTCGGCAACCTGCCCTGGGTCAAGGCGCACTTCTCGTGGGTCGCGCTCGCGCTCATCATCGTGCCCGCGATGCCGGCGGTGATCGAGGTCGCGCGGCACACGGTCTTCAAGCGCCGCCGGACCTGACGACCGCGGAGGCGGCGATGCGCGGTGCGCGTCCGCGTCGCCGCGATCCCAGCGATCCCGGCGATCCCAGCGATCGACGCGGCGCGATCACCGCGGCGTCCTCGGCCCGGCAACCGGTCAGCCCAGGCCCGCCAGCCGCAGCACCAGCCCGAGCGCCGCGCAGGCGCCGATCAGCGGCAGCACCCCCACCTTGAACCGGAACAGCGCGACCGCCGCGCCCGCGCCGATCGCGGCCGCGACCGAGTCGAAGCGCCCGCCGAAGCCGTCGGGCCACAGCACGTGCGTGGCGAAGAAGAGCGCGAGCGACGCGATCACGCCGACCACCGCTGCCGAGATGCCCGCCAGCGGCGCCGCCACCCGCAGGCTGCCGCGGGTGTGCTCCACCAGCGGCCCGCCGGCGAGGATGAAGACGAACGAGGGCAGGAAGGTGAACGCGGTGGCCACGCAGGCGCCGATCGTGCCGGCGAGCACCGGCGCGTCCGGCCCCAGCACCTGCAGCGACCAGCCGCCGACGAAGCCCACGAAGGCGACGACCATGATCAGCGGCCCGGGCGTGGTCTCGCCCAGCGCCAGCCCGTCGATCATCTGCGCGGCCGTGAGCCAGCCGAAGTGCTCCACGGCACCCTGGTAGACGTAGGGCAGCACCGCGTAGGCACCGCCGAAGGTCAGCAGCGCGGCCCTGGTGAAGAAGTCGGCCATGTCGGCGTAGGCCGCGCCGGGCCCGCCCGAGCCGGTCCACGCGATCAGCCCGCCGTAGCCGGCCGCCGAGAGCGCCACCCCGGCGCCGACCACGGCGAGGAATCGCATCCTGGCTGGCCGCGCGTGCGGCGGCGGCGGCGTGTCGTCGTCGATGATCGCGGGCAGCCGCGGGGCCGACGTCGAGCCGTGGCCCCCGCCCGCGCCGCCGAACCCCGCGGGCGCGAAGCGGCCACCGGCCACGCCGAGCAGCGCCGCGATGCCGACGATCCACGGGAAGGGCACGTGCAGCACCGCGATCGCGACGAAGGCCGCGACCGCGATCGCCCACGCGGCCGGGTGCTTCAGCGAGCGCGACGCGATCCGCCAGCCCGCGGCCGCGACGATCGCCACCACCGCGGGCTTCACGCCGGCGAGCGCGCCGCTCACCGCCGGCACGTCGCCGAAGGCCACGTAGAGCCAGGACAGCGCGATCAGCACGAGCAGCGAGGGCAGCACGAACAGCCCGCCGGCGACGATCCCGCCCCAGCTCCGGTGCATCAGCCAGCCGATGTAGGTGGCCAGCTGCTGGGCTTCCGGGCCGGGCAGGACCATGCAGTAGTTGAGCGCATGCAGGAAGCGGCGCTCGGAGATCCAGCGGCGTCGCTCGACCAGCTCCTCGTGCATGATCGCGATCTGCCCGGCGGGGCCGCCGAAACTCACGAAGCCGAGCTTGAGCCAGAAGCGCAGGGCCTCGCCGAAGGGCACGGACGGTGCGTCGGGCTCGGGGTCGCCGGCGCGCACCGGGACCTCCGGGGCCGCGCTCACCGGCCGCTCCCGGGCGTCCACGCGTGGGTCTCGCGGGTCGCGTCGCGGCTCCAGGCATAGAGCGCGTCGTACAGGGTCGTGCCGGCGTTCAGCATCGCGGTGTCGTCATCGGGATGGAGGGTCGAGAGGCCGAGCGAGACGGCGAGCAGGCCGGCCGCCTCGGGCGCGAGATCCGGCCGGGCCGTGTCCGCGCCGCGGACGATGTCGGCCAGGCGCCGGAGCGCGGGGTCGTCGAGGCCCGCCGCGTCGATCAGCACGTCGAAGCTGCAGCGCTCGCCGTCATGGGTCACCGTGCCGCCCGGCAGGTCGAAGGCGATCGCGCCGGTGCGGGCGGCGAAGTCGAGCACCTCGTCGGCGGGCAGGTAGACGACGCGCGCGAGCGGGTCGACGAAGCGGCGGACCAGCCACGGGCAGGCGATCCGGTCGACCTTCGGACGCGCGCGGGTCACCCAGGTCGATCCGCCGCGCGGCGGCGGCGCGATCGACGCGTCGATGCGCCGGGTCGGGCCGCCCGCCGCGATCCAGCCCTCGATGCCGTCCTCGAGGGGGCGGGCCGGCACGCCGAGCCGCTGCAGCGTCGCGGCCGCGCCGCGGCTCACTTCGTGGCCGTGCACGCAGGCGCAGATCACGTCGACACCCGGCGGCAGCCAGCCGGGCGCGTCGGCCACGGCCTCCGGCGGGCAGCGCAGCGCGCCCGCGATCGTGCGTCCCGAGGCGGCGTACGCGGGCTCGCGCCGGACGTCGAGCAGGATCGTCGGCGGGGCGCCCGGGCGGGGGCGCCGCAGCACGTCGGTCGCGCGCAGGGAACGGGGTTCAACGGGGGACGACGGAGAGTCGGTGCGTGCGGTGTCCATGGCCGGTCCTCGAGGGGTGGAGGGCACAGGGCTTGGACGGGACACCGTCTTGGAAGGCCGGGAGCCTGTTTCCCGACGCCGTCACGGTACGAGCCGGCATGTCGACGTGTCAAGCGAGGGGGGCCGCACCGAGGCGACGCGAGCGTGGGCGCGCGGACGATGCCCGGCGCTCGTGACACCGGCGAGACGCTCGCACGCGCGGCGTCGGGCTCCGCTCAGGCGCTCGTGCCGCGCGGCCCCGGCGGATGCCGCTGGAAGTGCCGCCGGATGCCCGCGAAGATCGCGTCGGCGATCTGGTTCTGGTGCCGCGGCGTACGCAGGCGCCGTTCCTCGTCCGGGTTGCTGATGAACGCGGTCTCGACGAGGATCGACGGGATGTCGGGCGCGCGCAGCACCGCGAACGCCGCCTGCTCGACGCCGGGCTTGTGCAGGTCGCCCACGCCACGCAGCTCGCCGAGCACCGCGGCGCCCAGCCGCTTGCTGTCGCGGATCTGCGCGGTGGTCGACAGGTCGAGCAGCACGCGCGCGACCTCGCGGCTGCGCGTGGGCAGCGCCACCCCGCCGATCAGGTCCGCGCGGTTCTCGCGGCTCGCGAGCCAGCGCGCGCCCACGCTCGAGGCGGTCCGGTCCGACAGCACGAAGACCGACGAGCCGCGCGCCTCGGGCTGGACGAACGCGTCGGCATGCACCGACACGAAGAGGTCCGCCTGCACCGCGCGCGCCTTCGACACGCGGGTGGCCAGCGGCACGAAGAAGTCTGAGTCGCGCGTGAGGAAGGCGCGCATGTTCGGCTCGGCGTTGATGCGGTCGCGCAGCCGGAACGCGATCGCGAGCACCACGTCCTTCTCCATCGTGCCGTAGCGGCCGATGGCGCCCGGATCCTCGCCGCCGTGGCCCGGGTCGATCGCCACGGTGACCATCCGCGCGATCGCGCCGCGCGCGGGCGCGGCATCGCGCTCGCGGATCAGGCGCGCGAGCGGGTCGTCGGCGCGGGCGGACGCAGGCGGCCGGGCGGACGGCGTCGCCGCCTGCGACGCGGCGGACGATGTGGACGAGGTGGGGGGCAAGGCGGACGCGGTCGATGACGCCGACGACGCCGACGAAGCCGATGAAGCCGACGAAGCCGATGAAGCCGATGAAGCCGACGAGGCCGAGGACGCCGAGGACGCCGAGGACGCTACCGAAGCCGGACCCGTCGCCGCCGACGTCTCCGCGGTCGTCGCGATCAGCTCCGCGAGCGGATCCGGCGGCTGCAGCGGATGCAGGTCGAGCACCAGCCGGTGACGGTAGACCGCGATCGGCGCGAGCGCGAACACCTGCGGCGCCACCGGCGCCTTCAGGTCGAACACCAGCCGCACCACCTTCGGCCGGTACTGACCGACGCGGACCGTCGCGATGTACGGGTCGTTCGCCTGGACCTTCGCGACCAGGTCGCGCAGCTGCGCGTCGATGTCCACGCCCTCGAGGTCGACGACCAGACGCGGCGGATCGGCGACCACCTGATGCGTGGTCTTCAGCGGCGCGTCGAGCTCCAGCGTGACCCGGGTGTAGTCGCGGGCCGGCCAGACGCGGACCGCGACGATCGTCGCGCCGTGCGCCAGCGGCAGGTCGAGCGCGAGCAGGGTGCCCGGAACGCCCTTCAGGAAGCGGCGGCGGCCGCGCTCAGGCATCGGCGCCCCGCCTCGCCGCGCGCCTCGAGGGTCGCGACGCGTGCGTGTCCGGTGCCGTCGGCGTCGCCCTCGGCGAAGTCGAGCCGCAGCGCGAGGTCCGGGTCGGGCAGATCGGGGCCGGCGAGCTCGGGCCATTCGACCAGGCACGCGCCGTCGCCGCCGAAGTATTCGTCGAAGCCCGCCTCACGCCATTCATCCGCAGACGAGAATCTATAGAAATCAAAGTGATACACCGGGAACCTCGGCAGATTATAAGGTTCCAGGAGCGTGAAGGTCGGGCTCCGTACTGTTCCGGTGTGGCCGAGCGCACGCAGCAGCGCGCGCACCAGCGTGGTCTTGCCGGCGCCGAGTCCGCCGGACAGCCAGACGACGGTGCCGGGTCCGAGTTCGGCCGCCAGGCGCCGCGCGAGCGCATCGGTCGCGGCCTCGTCGGCGAGGGGCAGGCGCAGCGTGCCGTCGGGGGGCGGCCGCGACGGCGACGGCCCGGCGGGCGCCGGGCTCACGCCTGCGGCGCCGTCGCGGCGGTCTGCGACGAGACCGGCGCGACGTCGATCGGGCGCACGTCGAACGCCACCGGCGCGTGACCGGCACGCTGGCGCGCGGCCATCGTCCGGTAGGCGATCTCGAGGTGCCGCGCGAGCCGGTCGGTGTCGTAGAGCGGCGCGCTCGCCCGCTGCCGCTCGAGCCGCGCGCGGACCTCGGCGAGCCGGCGGGGCTCGGTCGCGAGGGCGATCGCCAGCGCCTCGAACTGCTCCGGCGTGCGGGCGACGAGGTCGGGCATCCCGATCGCGTGCAGCAGGCTCGCGGCCACGCGGCCGGGGAAGGTCGTGCCCAGCAGCGTGACCACGGGCACGCCGGCCCACAGCGCGTCGCTCGCGGTGGTGTGCGCGTTGTAGGGCAGGGTGTCGATGACCAGGTCGGCCGCGCGATGGCGCGCCAGATGCTCGGCGTTCGGCACGATCGGCGCGAAGACCAGGCGCGTGCCGTCGACGCCGCGCCGCTCGGCCTCGAGCCGCAGGTTGCGCGTCGCGGCCGGCCCGCCCTCGCGCAGCCAGAGCACGCTGCCCGGCACCGCGCGCAGGATCCGCATCCAGCCGTCGAAGGTGGCCGGCACGATCTTGTACGGGTTGTTGAAGCAGCAGAAGACGAAGCCCTGGCGGGGCAGCCCGAAGGCCTCGCGCGCCGCGGGCACGGCCGCGATCGGGCGGCGCGCGTCGTTCGCCTGGTAGCTGTCCGGCAGCCGCACCACGCGCTCGGTGTAGTGCACGCGGCTCGCATCGGGGATCACGATGCGGTCGGCGATCAGGTAGTCGAGGTAGTCGACGCCGAGCGTGCCCGGAAAGCCCAGGTACGAGACCTGCACCGGCGCCGGCCGCAGCGCGAGCACGCCCTGGCGCGCGCGTCCGAAGAAGCCGTTGAGGTCGACCAGCACGTCGATGCCGGCCTCGCGGATCGCGCGCGCCGCGTCGAGGTCCGACAGCGCGGCGATCGGCACGATCCGGTCGAACGCGCGCTCGATCCGCGTGCGGTGCGCGCTGCCGTCGGCCCAGCCGGCGTCGAACGCGATCCATTCGAAGCCCTCGCGCGTGTGGGCTTCCCAGACGCCGGTCATCAGGATCGACGTGGCCTGCTCGCGCAGCTCGCCGCACAGGTAGCCGACCCGGATCCGACCGTCGGCGCGCGGCGCCGCCTGCGGCCAGCGCACGGGCCGCGACGGGAAGCGGCGCGCGCTGAACAGCTCGGCGCAGCGGCGCAGGCTCGCCTCGTCGTCGCAGATGCCCTGGTAGCCGAAGGGCCGCGCCGCCGGGCGACCGGCGGCGACGTCGGCGCGCAGCGAGCGGTCGAGCTCGTCGAGCCCGTCCCAGTCGCAGCACAGCATCTTCGCGTGCAGCAGCGAGCCCTTCGCGAACGGATGGTCGGGCGCGATCCGCAGCGCCTGCGCGAAGCAGACCACCGCCTCCTCGAGCCGGCGGCAGGCCTGCAGCGCGAGGCCGCGCTCGTACCAGGCGTCGGCGTGCGCGGGCTGCAGCTCGATCGCGCGGCCCAGGCTGGCCAGCGCGTCGTCGAGGCGCTCGACGTTGCGCAGCGCGCAGCCGCGCGCGTAGTGCGGACCGGCGGCGTCGGGGTACAGCGCGATCGCGCGGTCGTAGGCGGCGATCGCGTCGGGCGCGCGGCCCATCGCGGCCAGCAGGTTGCCGCGATTCACGTGGATCGACGGCCCGGGCGCGTCGGTCGCGAGCGCGCGGTCGAACAGCGCGAGCGCCGTCCGGTGCTCGCCCGCCTGCTTGCAGACCAGCGCGAGGTTGTTCAGCGCGTCGAGCGAGTCCGGCCGGTAGGCGAGGACGGTCTCGTAGCCGCGGCGCGCCTCGTCCAGCCGGCCGGCGCGATGCGCGTCGATCGACCGCGAGAGCAGCGCCGCGAGCCGGGCGACGTCGGCATCGGGCGCGGGCGGCGGGGGCTGGGTCATGGTCGGACGTCGCGTTCGGCGGGCCCCGGGCCCGGGGGTTCTACACTGCGCGGATGGACGAGGCGACCGCGATCGACTGGGCGGCCCGGCTGCGGAGCTGGGCGAGAGAGGCCGGCTTCGCGTCGCTGGGCATCGCCGACGTCGACCTGCGCGATGCCGAGCCCGGGCTGCAGGCCTGGCTCGACGCCGGCTTCCACGGCGGGATGGAGTATATGGCACGGCACGGCCTCGTCCGCGCGCGACCCGCCGAGCTCGTGCCCGGCACGGTGCGCGCGGTGATGGTGGCGGTGGACTACGCGCCCGCCGACCCGGCCTGGATCGACGCCGCCTGGGCCACGCTCGACGACGGCGAGCGCGCCTACGTGTCGCGCTACGCGCTCGGCCGCGACTACCACAAGGTGGTCCGCGGTCGGCTCGCCGGGCTGGCGCGGCGGCTGCAGGACGCCGTCGGCCCGTTCGGCTGGCGCGCCTTCTGCGATTCCGCGCCGGTGATGGAGGTGGAGCTCGCGCGGCGCGCGGGCCTGGGCTGGCGCGGCAAGCACACGCTGCTGCTCGCCCGCGACGGCGGGTCGATGCGCTTCCTCGGCACGCTCTACACCGACCTGCCGCTGCCGGTCGACGCACCGGTCGAGGAGCACTGCGGCCGCTGCACCGCCTGCCTCGACGCCTGCCCCACCGGCGCCATCGTCGCGCCGTACCGGCTCGACGCGCGCCGCTGCATCTCGTACCTGACCATCGAGGCCCACGGCCCGATCCCGGCCGAGTTCCGCGAGGCGATCGGCAACCGGATCTACGGCTGCGACGACTGCCAGCTCGCGTGCCCGTGGAACAAGTACGCGGCCGCCGCCTCGCTGCCCGACTTCGCGCCGCGCGAGGGCCTGGATGCCGCGTCGCTCGCGGCGCTCTTCGCCTGGGACCGCGAGACCTTCGAGGGCCGCTTCGAGGGCTCGGCCATCCGCCGCATCGGTCACGAGCGCTGGCTGCGCAACCTGGCGGTGGCGCTGGGCAACGCGCCGTCGACGCCGGCGGTGCTCGCCGCGCTGCGGGCCCGCGAGCACGACGCGTCGCCGCTGGTGGCCGAGCACGTGGCCTGGGCGCTGGCCCGGCACGCCGGGTCCGACGGGCCGCGGGAAGGCTGAGGTCGTCGCGCCCCGGTGAGGGCGATCAGTGCACCCACGACAGCCAGAACGGGATCGCCACCGCCGATCCCAGCGTGGTGGTCGTGATCAGGCGCGCGACGTACGGCCCGTCGCCGCCCATCCGCACGGCGAGGATGTAGCAGGCCGAGGCGCTCGGCATCGCCGCGAACAGCACCAGCACCTGCGCGGCGAGCGGCGGCAGGACCAGCGCGTGCGCGAGCGCGACGGCCGCCGCCGGCATCGCGACCAGCTTGACCACCGCCGCGTGCGCGGCGAAGCGCGCGTCGCCGCTCGCCTGCGCGGGCCGCAGCCCCGCGCCCACCGCGATCAGGCCGAGCGCGAGCGCGGCCGCGCCCATCCGCGACAGGTAGGCCGACACCGGCTCGGGCAGCGTGAGGCCGGCGAGGTTGGCCGCCAGGCCCGCCACCGTCGCGAGGATCAGCGGGTTGCGCGACAGCTCGCGCAGCAGCCCGCCGCCGCCGTGGCGCGCCAGGTGCCAGACCGCCGCCGCGTTGCCCAGCGGCACCGCGACCGCGATCTATGTCGCCATTTTTGCAATGGTTGATTAATATTGATAAGCCGCAGTTGGCTT
>JBAXJZ010000122.1:0-9534 GCA_037137595.1 Burkholderiales bacterium
GCTGCTGCACGAGGCGATCGGCCACGGCCTGGAGGGCGACTTCAACCGCAAGGGCTCGTCGGCCTTCGCCGGCCGGCTCGGCGAGCGCGTCGCCGCCAAGGGCGTGACGGTCGTCGACGACGGCACCATCCCCGACCGCCGCGGCTCGCTGAACGTCGACGACGAGGGCAACGCCACCCAACGCAACGTGCTGATCGAGGACGGCATCCTGAAGGGCTACCTGCAGGATTCGCTGAACGCGCGCCTGATGAAGGTGCCGGTCACCGGCAACGCGCGCCGCGAGTCGTTCGCGCACCTGCCGATGCCGCGGATGACCAACACCTACATGCTCGGCGGCGACCGCGACCCGCGCGAGATCGTCGAGTCGCTCGAGCGCGGCCTCTACGCGGTGAACTTCGGCGGCGGCCAGGTCGACATCACCAACGGCAAGTTCGTGTTCTCCGCGAGCGAGGCCTACTGGGTCGAGAACGGCAAGGTCCAGTACCCGGTCAAGGGCGCGACGATCATCGGCAACGGGCCCGACGCGCTGACGCGCGTGACGATGATCGGCAACGACATGAAGCTCGATTCGGGCGTGGGCGTGTGCGGCAAGGACGGCCAGTCGGTGCCGGTGGGCGTGGGCCAGCCCACGCTGCGGCTCGAGGGGCTGACGGTCGGCGGCACCGCCTGAAGGCGGGTCGCCGCGCGACGGGCCGACACGCCCGTCGCCGGAGCGGGGAGGGGAGATGGCAGGAGCGTCGGACCAGACCGAGCTGATCGGGCGTGCCCCGGTCTTCGAGCCCCTGGCGGGTCACGTCGAACGCGGGCCCGACGAGATGCGCGAACGCGCGCGGGCGTTCCTCGACGAACTCCGCCGCCGCCGCACCGTCCGCGACTTCTCCGACCGACCGGTGCCGCGCGAGGTGATCGAGGACTGCCTGCGCGCCGCCGGCAGCGCGCCCTCGGGCGCGAACCTGCAGCCCTGGTACTTCGTGGTCGTCACCGACCCCGCCCTCAAGCGGACGATCCGCGTCGAGGCCGAGAAGGAGGAGCGCGAGTTCTACGAGCGCCGCGCGCCGCAGGAATGGCTGGAGGCGCTCGCGCCGCTCGGCACCGACGCCGACAAGCCCTTCCTCGAGACCGCGCCGGTGCTGATCGCGATCTTCGCGCGCAAGCACGGCGAGACGCCGGCCGGCACGCGGGTGAAGAACTACTACGTGATCGAGTCGGTCGGCATCGCGACCGGCTTCCTGATCGCGGCCCTGCATCACGCCGGGCTCGCCACCCTCACCCACACGCCCAGCCCGATGGGCTTCCTCAACGACATCCTCGGCGTCGAGCGCGACGCGAAGCCCGCGATCCTGCTGGTCGTCGGCCACCCCGCGGCCGACTGCCGGGTCCCGGTGATCGTGAAGAAGCCGCTCGACCGCATCGCGAGGTTCCTGTGAACGACCGTCGTCGCCTGCTGTCCGCCGCCGTCCTCGCCCCGCTCGCCGCCTCCGGCCTCGCGCCGCGCGCCGTGCGCGCGCAGGCGTTCCCCTCGAAGCCGGTCCGCGTGATCATCGGCTTCCCCGCCGGCGGCCCGCTCGACGCCCACGCGCGGCTGTGGTCCGAGCCGCTGGCGAAGCTGCTCGGCCAGCCGGTGCTCGTCGACTACAAGGCCGGCGCCGGCGGCACCGTCGGCGCGCAGGCCGTCGCCGGCTCGCCGCCCGACGGCCACACGCTGCTGCTGGCGAACACCGGCACGATGGTGATCAACCCGGCGCTCTACCGGAAGCTGCCGTACGACACCCTGAAGAGCTTCGTGCCGGTCGCGCGCACCGCGCAGCAGCCGCTCGCCTTCCTCGTCCATCCCGACGTGCCCGCGCGCACGCTGCCCGAGTTCGTCGCGCTGCTCAAGCGCAACCCGGGCCGCTACAACTACGGCTCGGCCGGTAACGGCGGCATCTCGCACCTCGTGCCCGAGATGCTGAAGACCGCCACCGGCACCTTCATGGTCCACATCCCCTATCGCGGCAGCGCGCCCGCGTTCACCGACCTGATCGCCGGCCAGGTGCAGTTCATGGCCGAGTCGATCCCGCAGGCCGCGCAGTACGCGAAGGCCGGCAAGGTCCGCGCCATCGCCGTCACCAGCCGCGAGCGCAACCCCGCGCTGCCCGAGGTGCCCACCGCGATCGAGCAGGGCCTGAAGGGCTTCGAGGTCGTGGGCTTCTACGGCGTGCTCGCGCCGGCCGGCACGCCGGCGGCGATCGTCGACACGCTGTCGAAGGCCTTCTCGACGGTGCTGGGCGAGGGGGGCGTCCGCGAGCGGATGGTCTCGCAGGGCGCTGATCCCGCGTTCCTCGACGCGGGTGCGTTCCAGCGGTTCCTGGGCGCCGAGATGCCGAAGTGGGCGGCGGCGGTGACGGCCTCGGGCGCGCAGCTCGACTGAGCGGCCCGCGCCGTACAATCGACCGACCGCGGCGCGTGTCGCGCCGCCCCCGCTCCCATCCCATGCACGACACGGACGTCCTCGTCGTCGGCGCCGGCATCGCCGGCGCCTCCCTCGCGTACTTCATCGCGCCGCGCGCCCGCGTGGTCGTGCTCGAGCGCGAGTCGCAGCCCGGCTACCACAGCACCGGCCGCTCGGCGGCCCTGTTCTCCGAGACCTACGGCACGCCGCAGGTCCGCGCGCTGTCGCGCGCGAGCCGGGCCTTCCTCGAGCATCCGCCCGAGGGCTTCGCCGAGGTCCCGATCCTGACGCCGCGCGGCGCGCTGATGGTCGGCGGTCCCGACGACGAGGCGCTGCTCGAGTCCGAACTCGCCGCGATGCGCCGGATCACGCCCGAGGTCCGCCGCATGCCGCGCGACGAGGTGCTGGCCACCGTGCCGGTGCTGAGGCCCGACACCACCGGCGACGCGATCCTCGAGCCCGGCGCCTGCGACATCGACGTGCACGCGCTGCACCAGGGCTTCCTGCGCGGGCTGAAGCGCCGCGGCGGCGAGCTCGTCTGCGATGCCGAGGTCATCGGCGTGACGCGCGAGGACGGCGGCTGGACCGTGCGCACGACGGACCGCGCATGGCGGTGCCGCGTGCTGGTCGACGCGGCCGGCGCCTGGGCCGACGTGCTCGCGCGGATGGCCGGCGTCGAGCCGATCGGCCTGCAGCCGCGCCGTCGCGCGGCCTTCACCTTCGCGCCGCCCGAGGGCGTCGACCCGCGCCCCTGGCCCGCGGTGATCGCGCTCGACGAGAGCTGGTACATCAAGCCCGACGCCGGCGTGATCATCGGCTCGCCCGCGAACGCCGATCCGGTCGAGCCCCACGACGTGCAGCCCGAGGAACTCGACATCGCGATCGCGATCGACCGCATCCAGAACGCGACCACGCTCGGCATCCGCCGCCCGATCCGCACCTGGGCGGGCCTGCGGTCCTTCGTGCCCGACGGTGACCTCGTCGGCGGCCCCGACCCTGCCGTGCCGTCCTTCGTCTGGACCGCCGCCCAGGGCGGCTACGGCATCCAGACCTGCGCGGCGATGGGCGAGGCCTGCGCCGCGCTCGCGCTCGGCGAGCCGATCCCCGCCCGCCTCGCCGCCCACGGCGTGACCGCCGAGCTGCTGTCGGCCGGGCGCCTGCGTATCGGCCGGAGCGCCGCGTGAAGGTCTTCTCCGCCACCCTCGCCACCGAGACCAACACCTTCGCGCCGCTGCCCACCGGGCTCGACGCGTTCCGCGACCGCGGCTGTTTCCGCGCGGGCGAACACCCCGACGCGCCGCAGCTCTTCACCGGTCCGCTGTGGGCCGCGCGGCTGCGCGCGAAGGACCACGGCCTCACCCTCGTCGAGGGCCTGTGCGCCGCCGCGATGCCCGCCGGCACCACCACGCGCGAGGCGCACGAGACGCTGCGCGCCGAGCTGCTCGCGGACCTCGAGGCCGCGCTGCCGGTCGACATCGTGCTGCTCGGCCTGCACGGCGCGATGGTGGCCGACGGCTGCGACGACTGCGAGGGCGACCTGCTGTCGCGCGTGCGCGGGCTCGTCGGCCCGACGACGGTGATCGGCGCGGAGCTCGACCCGCACACCCACCTGACCGACGCGATGGTCGCGAACGCCGACCTGCTGATGGCCTTCCGCGAGTATCCGCACACCGACGCGGTCGAGCGCGGCCTCGAGCTCGTCGACGCCTGCGTGCGTGTCGCGCGCGGCGAGATCCGCCCGGTGCCCGCGGTCTTCGACACCGGCACGCTGCGCACGCTGCACACCTCGCGCGAGCCGATGCGCGGCTTCGTCGACCGCACGAAGGCGATGGAGGGCCGCGACGGGATCGTCTCGATCTCGGCGATCCACGGCTTCCCGTGGGCCGACGTGGCCGAGCTCGGCACGAAGCTGATCGTCTACGCCGACGGCGACGCCGCGCTCGCCCGCCGCACGGCCGATGCCCTGGGGGCCGAGTTCCGCGGCGTCTGCGACGCGATGCGCACGCGCGGCCCGTCGATCGACGCCGCGATCGACGACGCGCTCGCCGGCCCCGCGTGGCCGGTGGTGCTCGCCGACGGCGCCGACAACGCCGGCGGCGGCGCGCCGAGCGACGCGACCTTCGTGCTGCGCCGGCTGGTCGAGCGGGACGTGCGGGGCGCGGTGCTCGGCCCGCTGTGGGACCCGGTGTCGGTGTCGATCGCGATGCAGGCCGGCGTGGGCGCGCGCCTGCCGCTGCGGATCGGCGGCAAGGTCGCGCCGGTCTCGGGCGATCCGCTCGATGCGGTCGTCGAGGTGCGCGCCCTGAAGCGCGACGCGACGATGCCCGGCCTGTCCGGCAGCACCGAGCCGCTCGGCGACTGCGCCGTGGTCGCGATCGGCGGCGTCGAGGTCGTGCTCAACGCGCGGCGCACGCAGGCCATCGACACCGCGCTCTTCACGCAGTTCGACATCGACCTGCGCGAGCGCAGGATCATCGTGGTGAAGTCCTCGCAGCACTTCTTCGCGTCGTTCTCGAAGGTCGCCGCGCGCACGATCTACGTCGATGCGCCCGGCACGCTGACCTCCGACCTGACCACGCTGCCGTACCGCAAGGCGCGGCGCGAGGTGATCGAAGGATTCTGAGGTCGGGCCGCCGGTCCGGCCGTCGCCCTGCCGTCGCGGGCGGCCCGGGGCCGCGCCGGCCCCTCGACTTGCCGCTCCGCCCCGATCCGGCTACAGTGCCGGGCACCATGTCGCGCTTCTGGTTCTACGCGTTCTACTTTTTCGGCTTTCCGCCCGCTGGCGGACTGAGTCGGGAACGCGCGCAGCCTTAAGCCGAGACGCCCCGAACAGAACCGCCAGCCCGAAAGGCCTGGCGGTTTTTCGTTTCTGGGCCGCGACGAGACACGACGACAGACGACCGACGCAGGGAACGAGGCAAGGGATCCGACCGATGAACACGAAGCACACCACCGACGACGTCCGCATCCGGGAGATCAAGGAACTCTCGCCCCCGTCCCACCTGGTCCGCGAGTTTCCGCTGCGCGACGGTCCGGCCCAGCTGGTCTACGAGACCCGGCAGTCGATCCACCGCATCCTGCACGGCATGGACGATCGGCTGCTCGTCGTCGTCGGCCCGTGCTCGATCCACGATCCCAAGGCCGCGATCGAGTACGCGAAGCGGCTCGTCGCCCAGCGCGAGCGGCTGAAGGACCGGCTCGAGATCGTGATGCGCGTCTACTTCGAGAAGCCCCGCACCACCGTCGGGTGGAAGGGCCTGATCAACGACCCGGGCCTGGACGGCAGCTTCGACATCAACCGCGGCCTGCGGCTCGCCCGCGAGCTGCTGGTCGAGATCAACGAGCTGGGCCTGCCCGCGGGCACCGAGTTCCTCGACATGATCACGCCGCAGTACGTGGCCGACCTGATCTCCTGGGGCGCGATCGGCGCACGCACCACCGAGAGCCAGGTCCACCGCGAGCTCGCCTCCGGGCTGTCCTGCCCGGTCGGCTTCAAGAACGGCACCGACGGCAACGTCCGCATCGCGCTCGACGCGATCAAGGCCGCCTCGCAGCCGCACCATTTCCTGTCGGTGACCAAGGGCGGGCACTCGGCGATCGTCTCCACCAACGGCAACGAGGACTGCCACCTGATCCTGCGCGGCGGCAAGGCGCCGAACTTCGACCGCGCAAGCGTCGAGGCCGCCTGCCGCGAGGCCGGCGGCGCGGCGCTCGCATGCCGGCTGATGATCGACGCGAGCCACGGCAACAGCCAGAAGAAGCACGAGAACCAGATCGCGGTCGCGAAGGACATCGCCGACCAGCTGTCCGACGGCGAGTCGCGCGTGTTCGGCGTGATGGTCGAGAGCCACCTGGCCGCGGGCCGGCAGGACCTGGTCGCCGGCAAGCCGCTGGCCTACGGCCAGAGCATCACCGACGCCTGCCTCGGCTGGGACGACACGATCGGCGTGCTCGAGGTGCTGGCCGAGGGCGTGTCCGAGCGGCGGGTCGCGCTCGCGCAGTGACGTGCGCGGCGGCCGCGCGCAACGATTCCGTCACGGTCCGTCTCGTGCCCGTCGGTCGCCGGCCACCGTCCGTCGGGCCGGCCGCGGATGCCCGCGCGTCACCCGTTGCCTCGCGGACGAGCGCCGGAGCGACCGTGCTATAACCGGCTGAATCGATTGGGAGGACCCCCATGGAGGCATCCACGATCCGCTCCGCCGGCGCCCCCTCGGGCGGCAAGGCCGAGACCGCGATCCGCCAGACCCCGCACGAGCGCCTGAGTTCGATCGGGCTGCGTCCGGTCGGCCGCGCGAGCGAGTTCGCCGAGGAGATCCACGCGCTGATGGCGAAGACGCCGCTGTTCTCGGGCCTCGACATCGAGGAGACCCGCAAGCTCGGCGCGTTCATGTACGTCTACGAGGCACCCGCCGGCGTCACGATTATCTCCGAGGGCGAGACCGGCGACTTCATGATGCTGCTGATGCACGGCATGGTCGACGTGCTCCGGCGCAACCGCTACAACTTCCCGTCGCGGATCGCGGTGGCCCACGCCGGCCACGCGCTCGGCGAGATGTCGATGTTCGACGGCGAGCCGCGCTTCGCGTCCTGCGTGACGCTCGAACCCTCGCGGATCGCGGTGCTCACCCGCGATGCGATGCTGCTGGTGCTGCACGACGAGCCGCGCCTGGGCAGCAAGATCCTGCTGAAGCTCGTGCAGCTGCTGTCGGATCGACTGCGGCAGACCAGCGCGAAGCTGGTCTCCTACCTCGAGGCCGCGCGCGAGGCCTGAGCCGGGGTTTCGGCGAGCGCTGCTCGCCGCCGGCTCAGGGGGCACCGGCATGCTTGCCGGTGCCGCGGGCCGCAGGCCTGAGTCGCGGGTTGCGCGCCCGGACCTCGGGCGCCCACTGGCATGCTCCCTGCGTGCGCGGGAATTCCCGCCTGCCCGGAGCGCGCCGTGTCCGTCGATCCCAAACCCCCGCTGCCGCCGTTCGACGAGGCGACCGCCCGCGCGAAGGTGCGGCTCGCCGAGGACGCCTGGAACTCCCGCGACCCGGACCGCGTCGTGCAGGTCTACACGGCCGACACCCGCTGGCGCAATCGCGCCGAATTCCCGGTCGGCCGCGACGCGGTCCACGCGTTCCTGACGCGCAAGTGGGCGCGCGAGCTCGACTACCGGCTGATCAAGTCGCTGTGGGCGTTCGCCGGCGAGCGCATCGCGGTGCGTTTCGCCTACGAGTGGCATGACGACTCCGGCCAGTGGTTCCGCAGCTACGGCAACGAGAACTGGGCCTTCGACGCCACCGGCCGGATGCACACGCGGCACGCGAGCATCAACGACCTGCTGATCCGCGAGTCGGACCGGCTGTTCCGGTGGCCGCTCGGCCGGCGGCCGGATGACCACCCCGGGCTCGACGAGCTGGGGCTCTGAGGCACCCGGTCCGCCCGTGCGGCGGGCCGACCCGGGCGTCGCACCGTTCGGGGGCGACGCCGCGTCGAGCCGCCGTCCGGCCCGCGCGCCGCAGCGCACCAGCGCGACGCAATCGCGCCCGTCGCCGGGGCGGTTGAACACTTTGTCGACACGGCACCGACCTTGCTAAGGGTCCTGCTCCGTCCGCGCCGCGCCCCGCGCGAGCGCGCCGAGGAGACCCGATGCCCGACACGCCCCGCGATCCGTCCCGCACCGACTGGCACCAGCAGGAAGTCCTGCTGATCCGCGAGGTGGGCAAGCTGCTCGGCCGCAGCGTCGAGCCGAACTTCGTGATCCGCCAGACCCTGCGGCTGCTCTCCGAATGGGTCGGCCTGAACCGCGGGCGCGTGCTGCTCTGGGACGCCGCCGACGAGACGCTGCGGATCCGGCACGCCTACGGCCTCACCGCCGAGGAATCGGCCCGCGGCCTCTTCGCCCGCGGCGAAGGGATCTGCGGCGCCGTGCTCAAGACCGGCCTGCCGCGTGTCGTGCAGGACATCGACGCCGAGCCCGACTTCCTCGGCCGGTCGGTCGAGCGCGCGCGCCTGCCGAAGGAGACGGTGTCGTTCATCGCCGTGCCGCTGCGCGAGGGCGACCGCGTCTGCGGCGTGCTCGCCGCGCACCGCCTGCGCCACCGCCGGCGCGCGCTCAACGACGACCTCGAGCTGCTGCAGACCGTCGGCACGCTGCTCGGCCAGGTGATCCGCGTCAACGAGGAACTGCGCCGGCGCACCGAGCGGCTGGAGACCGAGAACCGCGACCTGCGCGAGCGGCTCGGTCACCAGCTGCCCAACTTCGGCATCCTCGGCGACTCGCCGGCGGTGCGCGGCGCGGTCGCGCAGGCGCGCCGCCTCGCCACCGGCGACCTCACCGTGCTGCTGCTGGGCGAATCGGGCACCGGCAAGGAGCTGTTCGCGCGCGCGATCCACCAGGCCAGCCGGCGTGCCGACCGGCCGTTCGTGAAGGTCAACTGCGCGGCGGTGCCGGAGTCGCTGTTCGAATCGGAGTTCTTCGGCCACGAGCGCGGCGCGTTCACCGGCGCGGTCACCGCGCAGCCGGGCCGCTTCGAGCAGGCCGACGGCGGCACGCTGTTCCTCGACGAGGTGGGCGAGCTGCCGCTCGCGATGCAGGCGAAGCTGCTGCGCGTGCTGCAGGACCGCGTCGTGGTGCGGGTGGGCAGCCGGCGGGAGCTGCCGCTCGACGTGCGCGTGGTGGCCGCGACCAACCGCGATCTCGCGGCCGCGGTCGCGCGGGGCGCGTTCCGGCTCGACCTGTACTACCGGCTCTCGGTGCTGCCGCTGAAGCTGCCGCCGCTGCGCGAGCGGGCGCAGGACGTGCCGGCGCTGGTCCGGCACACCGCGCACGAGGCCTGCCTCGCCTGGTCGCGCGAGCCGGTGCAGTTCAGCGAGCCGGCGATGCGGCTGCTGCAGGCGCACCCGTGGCCGGGCAACGTCCGGCAGCTGCAGAGCGTCACGATGCGGCTGGTGCTGATGAGTCCGGGCGCGCTGGTCGACGCCGCGAGCGTGGCCGCGCAGCTCGGCGCCGAGCCCGACGTGTCGGCCGATCCGGCGCCGGAGGCCGAGTCGCGGCTCGTGCCGGCGGCGACCGCGCTGGCGCCGGTCGCGCCCCCGGGCGCCGGCGCGGAACTGGTCCG
>JBAXJZ010000123.1:0-9431 GCA_037137595.1 Burkholderiales bacterium
CCCTCGCTCTCGCGGACCGCCTGCAGCAGCTCGCTCATCGCGGCATCGGCCTGATCGAGCGCCGAGACGTTGTCGCCGACCAGCCGCGCCACCGCGTCCATGTTGTTCGCCACCGCCTCGATCGACGCGGCGCTCTGCTCGGTGCGGGCCGACAGGTCCGAGTTGCCCGACGAGATCTCGCGGGCCGCGTGCGACACCTGCTCGGCGCGCTCGTAGACCGCGCGCATCGCGCCGCTCATCGACTGCAGCGACTCGCGCAGCTTGTGGAGCGCGGCCGCGACCTCGTCCTGCCCCCACGGATACGGACGCGCGCTGAAGTCGCCGTCGGCGAGCCGCACGATGTGGTCCGACAGCGTCTGCAGGCCGCCCTGCAGGACGTTGTACATCGCGAACAGCAGGTAGAACGCGACGACGATGCAGCCCCCCGCGAAGCCGAGCTTCTGGTACCGGTCGGCCTCGAGCCGCTCGATGCGCGCCTTCAGCAGACCGTCGAGCAGCGACATCGACGCGGCGTTCAGCGCGTACGAGGCCTCGAGCCCCTCGGTCGTCGTCTTCCACCACTCCTCGGCCTTGGGCTTGTCGTGCGCCTTCAGCGTGCGGTCGATCGCGTCGAGCACCGTGCCGATGGCCGCGAGCCTGGGCGCCGCGCCCAGCGGCGCCTCGAGTTCGGCGTTGCTGCCGGTGGCGCGGGCCAGGCCCGACTTCTGGCGGTCGGCGCCCACGCGTGCCACGCTCGCGGCCGACGCGAGCGCCCGCTCGAGCAGGCTCGCCGTATCGCCGCTCGCGGCAGCGAGGGCCAGGCCCGCGTCGCGCGAACGCGCCAGCGCGTCCGCCAGGCCGGGTCCCTCGATGACGGACGTCGTCATCAGATAGAAGGCGTCGAGGTCGGGGTCGAGCACCAGGTTCGACGAGTCGCCGACGGCCGCGCCCGCCGCGAGCAGCGTCGCGACCGCCTCGTCGTGCGCGGCGGCGCCCTTCGGGCCGGCCGCGATCGAGGCCTGCATCGTGCGCTCGAGGTCCTTCGTCCGCGAGCCGGTGGCGAGCGGCTCGCCGAGTCGCTTGTCGACCTCGCCGAGGCGACCGACCGCGGACTTCCACGCCTCGGCCGCGGCCGGGATGCCGCCGGCGGCCGACGCGTCGCCGGCCGCGGTGCGCTCGGCGAGCGAGCGGTGCTCGTGTGCTGCGCGCAGCGCGGGCGTGAGCGCCTGCAGCCATTCGACGCCGCGCCGCTCCTGCTCGGCGAACTCGATCTGCGAGCCCGCGTTGGTCCAGTAGAACCAGCCGAGCATGCCCAGCGGCACCATGAAGGCCGTGACGACCAGCATCGCCTTCACCGGCATCGACAGGCGGCGCATGACGCGCACGCCAGGCGCGAGCGCGCCGTGGAAGGCGAAGAATCCTCCGCGTCGGGCGGTGGATTCGGTCGAGTCGGATCGGGACATGGCGGCGGGCTCCGGACGGATGCGCGGATGCGAACGGATGCAGCGTTGCAGTACCCGAAAACCCTGATCCGGGAATAAGCGCCGCCGCGCAGGCCCATTTGGGACCCGCGGACCGCGCGGCCGCTGCGCACAGGCCCGACCTGCACCGCAGCCGGGCGGACATCCACCGCGGCGGTGCACGCAGCGACCGTTCGTGTCCCCGCGTCGACCGGCGGGGCGCGGCCGCACGGCGCGGGTGCGCGGACGCGCGCGCCCAACCCGTCACGGTGCGCGCCGCACGCGGCCGGCCCGGTGTCCACGGCGCGCGACGCGGGGCCCCGTCGGATGCCGGCCGCACGGGGCTCGTCATGTGCTTGTAAGGGCTGTCGGCTCCCGCGTAGACTCCGTCGCCACGCTGCCCCGCCCGACCGTCCGTCGGCGACGAGAGGCAGGGCCCACGAACCTCACAGTGGAACGACCCTTATGAAAAGCACCTGGTTCAAGCGCCTTGCGATCGCCGCCGCGATCGCGGTCCCGGCGATGGCGCCGCTCACCGCGTCGGCCGGCCCGACGCTCGACGCGATCAAGCAGAAAGGCACGCTGCGCTGCGGCGTGAGCACGGGCGTGCTCGGCTTCTCCGCCGCCGACTCGCAGGGCGTCTGGCGCGGCATCGACGTCGACTTCTGCAAGGCGGTCGCGGCCGTCATCCTCGGCGACCCGAACAAGGTCCAGTACACGCCGCTGTCGGCGCAGGCGCGCTTCACCGCGCTGCAGTCGGGCGAGGTCGACATCCTGTCGCGCAACACCACCTGGACCGCCTCGCGCGAGCAGGCGATGGGCGCGGTCTTCGCCGGCGTGATCTTCTACGACGGCCAGGGCTTCATGGTGAAGAAGTCGGCCAACATCAAGCGGGCCTCGCAGCTCAACGGCGCGACCGTCTGCGTGCAGCCGGGCACGACCACCGAACTGAACCTGACCGACTACTTCCGGTCGAAGAAGATGCAGTTCAAGCCGGTCGTGATCCAGGACCTGAACCAGGTCGAGCAGGCCTTCTTCGGTGGCCGCTGCGACGTCTACACCACCGACATCTCGGGCCTCGCCGCCACCCGCCGCAAGGCCGACAAGCCCGACGACTACGTGATCCTGCCCGACGCGATCTCGAAGGAGCCGCTCGGCCCGATGATCCGCCGTGGTGACTGGGACTTCTTCAACATCGTCCGCTGGACGCTGTTCGGCCTGATCGAGGCCGAGGAGTACGGCATCACCCAGGGCAACGTCGACAAGATGAAGGCCGAGAGCAAGGAGCCGCCGATCCAGCGCCTGCTGGGCACCAGCGGCGACATCGGCAAGGGCATGGGCCTGGACAATGACTGGATGTTCCGTGTCATCAAGTCCGTGGGCAACTACGGCGAGATGTTCACCCGCAACGTCACGCCGCTGGGTCTCGAGCGCGGCCAGAACGCGCTGTGGCGGGATGACGGCCTGATGTACGCGCCGCCGATCCGGTGAGAGGGACCCGAGCAGAGGGCGTAGCGGGGGTTTCGGCGAGCATGCTCGCCGCCCGCGAAGCGGGTCGGGCGCAAGCCCGGCCCACGGCCCTCGCCGGTTGCTCGGCAGGCCGGGGCACTGCCCCGGCCGTCCCTCGAACGGGCGCCGCATGGCGGAGCCGGGGTTTCGGCGAGCACTGCTCGCCGCCGGCGAAGCGACCGCTGCCGGAAGGCAGCGGGCTACTGCGGCGCACTGGTGCATCGAGAACATGAATCCGCCGAGAGGCGGCTGACTTCCTGACCCCCCTCAAGGCCATGTTCCGAAGCGAGCGCGCCCGCAACCTCCTCTACCAGGCCCTGCTGCTCGCCGTCGTCGTCGGCATCGGCTGGTGGCTGGTCTCCAACACGATCACCAACCTCGAGGCCCGGAAGATCCAGACCGGCTTCGGGTTCCTGTCCCGCGAGGCCGGCTTCGAGATCGCCGAGACGCACATCGCGTACGAGCCCTCGGACGACTACACCCGCGCCTTCCTCGTCGGCATCGTCAACACCCTGATCGTCGCCGCGATCGGCATCGTGCTCGCGACGGTCCTGGGCACCCTGATCGGCATCGCCCGCCTGTCGACCAACTGGCTGCTGGCGAAGCTCGCCTCGTCCTACGTCGAGGTGCTTCGCAACGTGCCGCTGCTGCTGCAGCTGTTCGTCTGGTACGGGGTCTTCACCGAGCTGCTGCCGCCGGTGAAGGAGGCGATCGACATCGGCGGCCTCGCCTTCGTCAGCCAGCGCGGCTTCCGCTTCGCGTGGCCCGCGCCACATCCAGCGTGGGATGCGGCCTTCTGGGCGATGCTCGTCGGCATCGCGCTGGCACTCGTCTGGCGCGCCCGGGCCCGCACCGTGCAGCGCGCCACCGGCCGCCAGCTGCCGGTCGGCTGGCCGTCGCTCGCGCTGATCCTCGGCCTGCCGGCCCTCGCCTGGGCCGCGCTCGGCGCGCCCACGCAGATCGACATCCCCGAGCTCTCCGGCTTCGACTTCCAGGGCGGCAAGGTGATGTCGCCCGAATTCACCGCGCTGCTGATCGGCCTGTCGACCTACACCGCGGCGTTCATCGCCGAGGTGGTCCGCGCCGGCATCCTGGCGGTGGACCGCGGCCAGGGCGAGGCCGCGATGGCGCTGGGCCTCACGCCCGGCCAGCGTCTGCGGCTGGTCACGCTGCCTCAGGCGCTGCGCGTGATCATCCCGCCGATGACCAGCCAGTACCTGAACCTCACGAAGAACTCGTCGCTCGCGGTCGCGATCGGCTATCCGGACCTCGTCGCGGTGGCCAACACCACGATGAACCAGACCGGCCAGGCGATCGAGGCGATCGCGATCCTGATGGCGGTCTACCTGACGATCAGCCTCGCGATCTCGCTGCTGATGAACTGGTACAACGACCGCGTCCGGCTGGTCGAGCGATAGGAGACGGCGATGGCGGACGGAACCCTCTCCACGCATGTGCCCGCCGCGGCGCAGCCGCGGCCACGGGCCGCGGGCGGCCCCGTGGCCTGGCTGCGCACCAATCTCTTCTCCACGGTCGGCAACTCCGTCATCACGCTCGTCACGCTGGCGGTGCTCGCGTGGATCGTGCCGAAGGCGCTGAGCTGGCTGGTCTTCAACGCGGTCTGGGGTGCGCAGCCGGCCTCGGCCTGCGACGCGGTCCGCGGCCAGGGCGCGTGCTGGGCGGTGGTCTGGGAGAAGATGCGGTTCATGCTCTTCGGCGTCTACCCGTTCGACGAGCAGTGGCGCCCGGGCCTGGTCATCGCGATCCTCTGCAGCCTGCTCGTGGTGTCCGCGGTCAAGATGTTCTGGCGGCCGTCGCTGATCGCCATCTGGGTCGTCGGCATCGTGCTGTCGTTCTGGCTGATGGGCGGCGGCTTCGGCCTCACGCCCGTCCGCACGGAGCAGTGGGGCGGCCTGCCCGTCACCCTGATCCTCGCCATCTTCGGCATCGGCTTCGCGTTCCCGCTCGGCATCGTGCTGGCGCTCGGCCGGCGCTCGAAGCTGCCGATCATCCGCTCGTTCTCGGTGCTCTACATCGAGCTGGTGCGCGGCGTGCCGCTGATCACCGTGCTGTTCATGGCGAGCGTGATGTTCGCGCTGCTGCTGCCCGAGAGCATGCGGATCGACGTGCTGCTGCGCGCGCAGATCGCGGTGATCCTGTTCGTCGCGGCCTACCTCGCCGAGTCGGTCCGCGGCGGCCTGCAGGCCGTGCCCAAGGGCCAGTACGAGGCCGCCGAGGCGCTCGGCCTGCCCTACTGGCGCTCGATGGGCCTGGTGATCCTGCCGCAGGCGCTGCGGATCTCGATCCCGCCGATCGTCAACAGCTTCATCTCGCTGTTCAAGGACACCTCGCTGGTGGTGATCATCTCGATCTTCGACTTCGCCTACGCGGTGAAGAAGTCGGTCGAGACCGACATCTCCTGGAAGAAGTACTTCATCGAGGCCTTCCTGTTCTCGATCCTGGTCTACTGGATCTTCTGCTACGCGATGTCGAAGTACAGCCAGTGGCTCGAACGCGACCTCGCCCGCGGCCAGCGCCGCTGACCCCACGCACGCACGTCCCCGGAGCCCCGCCATGAGCGCCCAGCCCCAGTCGAAGCCCGCCGACGGCCGTCCCGCGATCGAGATCAAGGGCCTGAACAAGTGGTACGGCGAGTTCCACGTGCTGAAGAACGTGGACCTGACCGTCGCCCGCGGCGAGAAGATCGTGATCTGCGGGCCGTCGGGCTCGGGCAAGTCGACGCTGATCCGCACGATCAACCGCCTCGAGCAGCACCAGCAGGGCAGCATCGTCGTCAACGGCATCGAGCTGACCGACGACATCAAGAACATCGACACCATCCGCTCCGACGTCGGCATGGTGTTCCAGCACTTCAACCTGTTCCCTCACCTGACCGTGCTCGACAACTGCACGCTCGCGCCGATCTGGGTGCGCAAGCAGCCGAAGGCGCAGGCCGAGGCGACGGCGATGAAGTTCCTCGAGCGGGTGAAGATCGCCGAGCAGGCGCCGAAGTACCCCGGGCAGCTGTCGGGCGGCCAGCAGCAGCGCGTAGCCATCGCGCGTGCGCTGTGCATGACGCCGTCGATCATGCTGTTCGACGAGCCCACCTCCGCGCTCGACCCCGAGATGGTCAAGGAGGTGCTCGACACGATGATCGACCTCGCCAAGGAAGGCATGACGATGCTGTGCGTGACCCACGAGATGGGGTTCGCGCGCGCCGTGGCCGACCGGGTCATCTTCATGGACCGCGGCGAGATCGTCGAGCAGAACACGCCCGACGCGTTCTTCAGCAACCCGCAGAACGAGCGCAGCAAGCAGTTCCTCAGCCAGATCCTGGATCGCTGAGGACCGGGCCGGGCGGACGCCCGGCCGCTCACCAGGCTGCGCCGACGAAGCGCCCGTCGGCCCACAGCCAGCCGGTGTCGCCGACGTCGATCGCGCGGTCGTACGGCATCGCGGCCGGATCGCGTGCGGTCCAGGGCGCGCTGCCGACGGTCGCCGCGTGGGGGGCCTCGATCGCCGGGCGTTCGACGAGCGCCGGCGTGGCGGGGTCGACGACGAAGCGGAACGCGGCGAGCCGCGAGAACGCGCGCCAGCGCGCGGCGGCCGGCAGCCATGCGTCGTCCGTCGCCGCGGCGCCCGCGTGCTCGGCGACCGGCAGCGCGATCCGCCACCGTCCGCCCACCGACCGCACCATCGCGCCGTGCGGCGACACGTCGACCGCGGAACGGCTGCCTGGCCCGCCGATCACGCGGCGCCCGAGCTCGACCGGACGCGTCGGATCGGACACGTCGATCAGGCTCGCCAGCACGCCGACCCGCAGGTCGAAGCCGCCCGCGTCGACCGTGTCGTGGCCCACGCCCAGCAGCAGCCGGTCACCGAGCGGATACAGCCGGTCGGCGAAGCCCGGCACCTCGAGTGCGCCGAGCAGCCGCGGATCCAGCGGATCGGCGAGCTCGATCACGAACAGCGGGTCGGTGCGCCGGAAGGTCACCGCATAGCCGCGGCTGCCGACGAAGCGCACGCCGTGCACCTGTTCACCGGGCTTGCCGATCGGCTCCGGGCGGCGCGCGTTCGGCAGGGTCGCCGCGACGGCGAGCGTGCCGTCGCCCCGGTCGACGAGCACGCTGAGCAGTGCGGGGCTCGCTCCCGGCGCCGCCCAGCGATCGCGCTGGGTCAGCACGCGCAGCCACAGTCCGTCGACCGACAGCGCGAACCGCGCCGCGTCCGCCGTCGAGCCGCCGAGGGTACCCGGCACCGAACCCGAACCCCGGTAGTCGATCGCGTCCGCCGACAGCGCGAAGCGGTGCAGGTCGGTCGCCGGTTCGCCCGCGCGTGCGACGAGCGGGGCGGCGACCGTCCCCGGGACCGCTGCCGGCGCCGGCATCGGCACGAGCCCGCCCGGCGTCCCCCAGCGCGTGCTCGCGAGCACCAGCGTGCCCGCGGTCATGTGCACCGCGTCGACCGCGGTCGCCACGCAGCGCGCGCGGGGCGCGGCGAGCGGCGCGTCGAGGTCGATCGCCAGCACCGTGGTGATCGCCGCCTGCGTCGACGGCACGCCCGTCTGCGCGAGACAGGCGTCGGCCGCCACCAGCGGACCGCGGTCGACACCGTCCACGCGTCGGCCGGGCAGGCCCGCATCGGCCTTCAGCCCGTCGAGCCAGCGGCGGTTCGCGGCCGGATCGGCCCAGCCCCAGTCGAAGCCCGCGAAGCGCGGGACGTGCCGCAGCACCGCCCACAGCCGACCGCCGACGACACGCGTGGCCAGCGGATCGCCGTCGAGCTCGATCCGGTTCAGCACGCGCGGCGCGGCGGCATCGTTCGACACCCACCACAGCACGGTCGCGGCCGTCGCGGCGCCGCAGCACGGCATCGACGCGATCGCGGGCACCGGCGCGCCGCCGCTCGCGCCGCTCCCGGCGATCCCGATCGCCGGATCGCCGCGACGGCCGACCAGCACCAGCCGTCCGCGCGCCGCGTCGACGAACAGGCCGTCGAACCGCAGCGACGCGTCGAGGTCCAGCCCGCCCGCCGGATCGAGGCGGGCGCCGCCGCCCTGCACCCGGTGGGCCCGCAGCCGCTGTCTGCCGTCGGACGCCGGCGGCGTGATCGCCCAGACCACCTCGCCATCGACGCGGACCACGTCGTCCTCGTCGACGCCGGCCTCCTGCACCGCCGTCCGCGACGCGCCGCCCGTGTCCGCCGACCCGTTCGAGCTCGGCACGGGCGTACCGACGAGTCCGGTGACCGGCGCGCCGAGCGCGTGCACGCCGCTGCCGCCGCTGCCGGGGCGGCCGGCCTCGAGCCGGCCGCGCCAGTCCGCGACCAGCGTCGGACCGTCGACCGGCACGAGCTTCAGCGCGACCTCGCCCGAGGGCGGCGGTGCGGTCGCATCGGTCGTGCCCGCGGCGCCGCCGCAGCCGGCCAGCGCCAGCGCGGCCGCGAGGGCGACGCAGGCCGGGACGGCGAAGGGGGCGCCGCGCGGGGCGCGGGTGCGGGCGAGGCGGGCGAGGCGGGCGATCGACGCATCCATCTGGGCTCTCCATGTTCGGGCGGTCCGGCCGATCCCGGACCCGGGTCCGCATCAGCCGGGAATTTTTCCCGACTGGGATCAGATCCCAGTCATTGCGGGCACGTCAAGCCCCGGGTTACGATCGGCGTGCCGTCGATCACGAAGACATGCCGACCCCGACCGCTTCCGATGCCGCCGATGCCCCCGACGCCCGTCAGCAGGCGCTGCTGCGGCTGCTGGAGCCGCTCGCGCGCCTCGCGCTGTCGCAGGGCCTCACGCTGCAGCCGCTGGGCGAGCTGATGAAGCTCGCGCTGGTCGCGGCCGCCCGCGCCGACGAACCGGCGGCATCGATGTCCCGGCTCGCCGTGCGCACCGGCGTCCACCGCAAGGACCTGCGGCGCATCGCCGAGCGGCCCGTTCCCAAGCCCACTCGGGCGCCCGCGCCCGAGGTCTTCGCGCGCTGGCTCGCGGATCCGCGCTACCTCACCGCGCGCGGCCGGCCGCGGGTGCTGCCCAGGCTCGCGGCGCCCGGCGACGAGCCCTCGTTCGAATCCCTGTCGGAGTCGGTGACCACCGACGTGCATCCGCGCGCCGTGCTCGACGAACTGCTGCGGCTCGGCCTGGTCGAGGTCGACGCACGCGACCGCGTGCGGCTCGTCGCGGCGGCCTATGTGCCGGCCGGCGACCGCGCGGACATGCTCCGCGTGCTGGCCGACAACGTCGGCGACCACCTCGACGCGGCGGTCGGCACCCTGCGCGCCGGCGGCGAGCGCCACCTCGAGCAGGCCGTGTTCTCGGACGGCCTGTCCGCCGAGTCCGCCGAGGCCTTCAACCGCGCGACCCGCCGCGCGTGGGACCGCATCCAGGCCGACCTGATGCCGGTGCTGCAGCGGCTGTACGACGGCGACCGGGCGCGCGCCGCACCCGCCACGCACCGCGTGCGGCTGGGCGTCTACGGCTACGTGGCGGAG
>JBAXJZ010000124.1:0-9367 GCA_037137595.1 Burkholderiales bacterium
CTCGCCCGATCCCTTCCGACCGATCCTGCCCCCTTCCCGATGACCCCGCACCCCTTCGACGCCGCCGTCGCCCTCGAGCCCGGCGAGAACGGCCGCCTGCGCGGCGCTCCCCATCCGCTGTGGGCCAACATGGTCGGCCCCTACGGCGGCATCGTCGCCGCGACGCTGCTGCAGGCCGCGGTCCGCGATCCTGCGCGGCTCGGCGAGCCGGTCTCGCTCACCGTGAACTTCGCCGCGCCGGTCGCCGACGGTCCGTTCGAGATCGACGCGCGTGCCGTCCGCACGAACCGCTCGACCCAGCACTGGACGATGGCGCTCGAGCAGGCCGACGGCGTGGCCGCCACCGCGACCGCGGTGTTCGCCACCCGCCGCGACACCTGGGCCACGACCGAGCGCCCCCGGCCCGAGGCGCCGCTGCCCGAGTCGGTGGCGCCGTGGGGCCCGCAGCCGAACGTGGTCTGGTCAGGACGCTACGAGATGCGCTTCGTCGCCGGGCCGTGGCCCGACCTGCGCAGTCACGTCGAGCTGCCCGATTCGGACACCGCGCTCTGGATCCGCGACGAGCCGCCGCGACCGCTCGACGCGCCGGCGCTCGCCGCGATCTGCGACGCCTTCTATCCCCGCGTGTTCCGCCGCCGCCAGCGCTTCGTGCCCGCCGGCACCGTCTCGCTCACCGTGCAGTTCCATGCCGACGCGGCCGAGCTCGCCGCGCAGGGCACGCGGCCGGTGTTCGCGCTCGCGCGCGGGCTGCGCTACTCGAAGGGCTTCCACGACCAGCGCGCCGAGGTCTGGGGCGAGGACGGCCGCCTGCTCGCGACGAGCTCGCAGCTCGTCTACTACCGCGACTGAAGCGCGACCGGCTCGCCGCGCGATGCGCGCCTAAGTCGGTCGTCCGCCGGGTCGGCGTCCCCCGATCGGCGCGATGCCGCATGCGGATGCGGCGTGCCAGCAACGTTCGACGGCCGTTGTGCGGGCCGATGCGGTATTTCACGCTCGCCGGACGCGCGGCGGCGTTACGCTGCGCGCCCGGAGGTCAGTTTCCATGCGTCGCGTGTTCCTGCGTAGTCCCGCTCGCCAGACCGGCTCGGCCCTCGCCCAATGGGCGATCGCGCTCGCGTCGATCGGCGTCGTCGCGCTCGCCGCGATCAACCTGTTCCGCGGCTGAGCTCGGGGTCCGCCGGCGTGCCGGCGGCCGCGTCGCCCTCGGGCCGATAGGGGTCGAGCGCGGCGTCCAGCCAGGCGTTGTTGGCCAGCCGCTGCGAGGCGGCCGCGTCGTCGTACAGGAACGGCAGGAACGCGTAGCGCCGCCCGCGGGTGACCGGCGTGACCGTGTGCAGCAGCGAGCACGAGAAGACGATCGCCGCGCCCGGCGCCGGCTTGAAGGTCCGCGGGCCGTATTCCGGGAACCCGATCTCCCCGCCCTCGAACTCCGCGTTCAGGTTCACCGAGACCGCGAAGCGCCGGTGCGCGGTCCCGCGCGTGGTGTTGTCCCGGTGCGGACGGAAGTGTCCCCCGTCCTCGGCCGAATAGCAGGCGACCAGGTAGCGCTCCATCCGCGTCACCGCGAACTGGTGGATCTTGCGCACCTCCGGCACGATCCGGCGCCGCACGCGGGCCTGGACCTTCGCCAGCAGCGCCGGGTCGGTGACGTGGGCGTCGCGCCGCACCTTGTGCCCGGCGTCGTGGACCAGCACCGTGCGGCCGTCCCGCTCGCGCATGAAGCCCGAGGGTGTGCCGCCGTCGCGCTGGTGCAGCGCGATCAGCGTCTCGCAGAGCTCGGGCTCGAACACGTCGGGCAGCACCAGGATCGGCGCAGGCACCTCGAAGCCCGCGTGCCGGCCGGGCGGCGGCAGGCGCTCGATCAGGCCGATCGCCTCCTCGGCGCCGGCGCCGTTCTCGCCGAACGGGATGCGCGCGACGATGCGCAGCGTCGGGTCCAGGACGAACCACAGCCGGCGGACCGGCACGCGGCCCTCGCCGGGGCGGGCGTCCTCGGGCAGCACCCCGTACCGGCGGGAGACCGCGCCGTCGAAGTCGTGCAGGCAGCGCAGGCCGGGCAGCACGTCGCGCAGGCCCCGGTCGAGGTCGCCGCGGTCGACGGTGACCGCGAAGCAGGTCGCGAACTCGTCGTCGAACAGGTCCCGCCGGGCGAGGATCGCGGCCAGGGCCTCGCGGCCCACCGGGTCCGACGCGCTCGCGTGGAAGCACAGCAGGATCCAGCGGCCCGCGGCGGTGTCGAAGACGTAGTTCGGCGTCGAGTGCGAACGCTGCGTGAACCAGGGCGCCGGGTCGCCGGGGTGCAGGTCGACGAAACGTCGGAGAGCGGTCATGGTCGGGCGGGGGTCCGCGGGCGGCGAGATCCGCGCCCCTGCGCCGGCGGCGCCGCGGGGTCGACGGATCGAGGGGTCGGACGGCCGAGGATACGCCGAGGCCTCGGGCGACCCCGTGGCCGCCCGTCGGCCGTCGCGCTCAGCCCGCCGGACGGGGGGCAGGCACGTCGGATCGTGGCGGACGTGTGTCGGGGCGGTTCGGCCGGGCGCCGGGCGGCACGCCGCCTCAGTCCGCCGTCCAGCTCCCGCTCTTGCCGCCGTGCTTCTCCAGCAGCTTCACGTCCGAGATGACCATCCCGCGGTCCACCGCCTTGCACATGTCGTAGACCGTGAGCAGGCCGACCTGCACCGCGGTCAGCGCCTCCATCTCGACGCCCGTCTTGCCGGTGCATTCCACCGTGGCCGTGCAGACCACCGCCGGCCCGGCCGCGTCGAGCTCGAGGTCCACCGCGACCCGGGTGAGCGCGATCGGGTGGCACAGCGGGATCAGGTCGGCGGTGCGCTTGGCGCCCTGGATCGCGGCGATCCGGGCGATGCCCAGCACGTCGCCCTTCTTCGCGCCGCCGGCGCGCACCAGCTCGAAGGTCTCCGGCCGCATCGCGATGCGGCCGGTGGCCACCGCGCGCCGCGCGGTCACCTCCTTGCCGCCCACGTCGACCATGTGGGCCTGCCCGGCGGCGTCGAAATGGGTGAGCGGCGAGGCGGGCGGGGCGGGCGGCGGGCCCGGCGGCGAGGAGGTCGTCATGGCGCGCCTATCATAGCGCCATGACCCCGCCGCCCCGCCCCCGGTCCCGGGCCGCCCGCACGCTCGCCGCGCTGCTCGCGGCGTCGCTGGTGCTCGGGCCGGTGCCCGTCGGCTCGCAGCAGTTCGAGAACCTGCCCAAGCTCGGCGATCCGTCGGGCGACGAGCTGTCGCCGCAGGCCGAGCGCCGCCTCGGCGAGTCGGTGATGCGGCAGGTCCGCCGCGACCCGTCCTACCTCGACGACCCGGAGGTCATCGACTACCTGAACCGCTTCGCCGCGCCGCTGGCCGGCGCGCCCGCGGCCGGCGGCGGCGGCTACGAGTTCTTCGCGATGCGCGAGCCGTCGATCAACGCGTTCGCGCTGCCCGGCGGCTTCGTGGGCGTGCACACCGGCCTGATCACCGCGGCCGAGAGCGAGTCCGAGGTCGCCGCCGTGCTCGCGCACGAGATCGGCCACGTCGTGCAGCGGCACATCGCGCGGATGATCGCGCGGCAGAAGCAGGTCTCGCTGGTGGCCATGGCCGGCATGGTGCTGGCGATGCTGGCCGCGCGCTCGAACCCGCAGGCCGCGATGGGCTCGCTGGTGATGGGCAACGAGGCGGCCCGCAGCAGCATGCTGTCGTTCTCGCGCGAGGCCGAGCGCGAGGCCGACCGGGTCGGCTTCGAGATCATGCGGCAGTCGGGCTTCGACGTGCAGGCGATGGTCACCTTCTTCGGGAGGCTGCAGGCGGCGGGCCGGTTCTACGAGTCGAACGCGCCGGCCTACCTGCGCACGCACCCGGTGACCAGCGAGCGGATCGGCGACATGCAGATGCGCGTGCAGGAGATGCGCTACCGGCAGCGGCCCGACTCGATCGAGTTCACGCTGCTGCGCGCCCGCCTGAAGACCACCGCCGACGACACCAGCGAGGGCCGCAAGGTGGCGCGCGACCTGGCCGAGCAGCAGGTGCGGCAGAGCCCGAGGGCCGGCCCGGGCTCGTGGTACGGGCTCGCCGCTGTCGCGCTCGCGCAGCGCGACTTCGCCCGCGTCGACGCCGCGCTCACGCAGGCGCAGTCGCTCGCCGGCGGCACCCATCCGTTCTTCGAGGCGCTCGGCGCACGCGCGCGGCTCGTCGCCGGCGACCCGAAGGCCGCGGCCGACCGCGCCGCGCGCGGGCTGTTGCGCTTCCCCGATGCGCGCGCGCTGGCGCGGCTGCAGGGCGAGGCGCTGCTCGCCGCCGGCCAGCCGACCGACGCGGTCCGCGTGCTGCGCGACCACCTGATCACCTGGCGCAGCGATCCGCAGCTCTGGGCGCTGCTGTCGCGTGCGCACGCGGCGCTGGGCCAGCAGGCCGACGCCCATCGGGCCGCGGCCGAGCAGTACGTGCTGCTGGGCTCGCCGATGGCCGCGGTCGACCAGCTGCGGCGCGGCCAGCGGGTGGGCGACACCGACTTCTACACCGCGTCGATGATCGACTCGCGGCTGCGCGAGCTCGAGCCCGAGGCGCTGCGCGAGATGGACGAGACGCGGCGGCAGGGGCGCTGAGCGGAGCGGGCCGCGGCGCGGCGGCCGCGGCGCCGGGCGCAGCGGGTCGCCCCGCGGGGCTAGTCCGCGCCGCCCGCGTCGCGAGGCCGCGTCTGGAACCCGAAGGCCGCGGGCGGGGGCTCGTCGAGTCTGGCCACGTCATGCCGGCCGAGCAGCCGCAGCGTGCCCGCGGCCGCGCCCGGGGGAGGCGCCTCGTCCAGGTCGAGGTCCAGCGCGCCGAGGTCGCGGTCGTCGACCACGCCCGCGCCGTGCTCGGTCACCAGCCAGAGATTGCCGGCGTCGTCGACGGCGGCGCGCTCGATGTGCTCCGCCGGCCAGCCGGTATGCGTCACCAGCGTCTGCGTCGGCGCGTCGCCCAGCACCCGCAGGTAGAGCGGCGCGAGGTCCAGGTCGACGAACACCCGCTGCGGACCGTTCTGCCAGTGCCAGCGGCCCGCGCCGTCGTCGCCGTAGTTGCGGCCGATGAAGTCGACGATCGGCGGGCTGGTGATCTCGCTGCCGGCGCCGTCGCGGGCCGCGTCGAAGCCGGGCGCGCCGCGGTCCACCAGCATCCAGCGGCCACGCCGGTCGAGCCGCAGCCAGCCGTGGACGGCCGGCACGTTCGGCCAGCGCGCCATCGCCTGGCGGACGAGGTCGTCGAGCGGCACCGTCAGCCCTCCGTCCCCGTGCGCGGCCGGACGGCGTCGGCGCCCAGCACGTCGGCGTAATGGGCGAACGCGCGCCGCGGCAGCCACGCGTGGCGACCGGGCGGCGCGCCGACCACGAAGCCCACGTGCCCGCCGCGCTCCGGGTACTCGAGCCGCACCGCCTTCGACACCTGCGCCGGCGGGGCCAGCGCGGAGGCGGGCAGGAAGGGATCGTTGAGCGCGTTCACCACGAGCGTGGGCACCTCGATGCCGCCGAGGAACTGCCGGCACGACGACCGCGTCCAGTAGTCGATGGCCGAGGCGAAGCCGTGCAGCGGCGCGGTCACCCACTCGTCGAAGTCGAAGAAATCCCGGCTGGCCGCGACCCGGGAGGCATCGAACAGGCCCGGGTGGCGCTCGAGCATCGCCAGGCTCTTGCGGCGCAGCGTCTTCAGGAAGTGTTCGGCGTAGAGCCGGTTGAAGCCGCGCGACAGCGCGATCGCGCCGGCGTGCAGGTCCTGCGGCGGCGAGACCGCCACCGCCGCCGAGACGAACCCCGCGTCGCGGCCGCGCTCGCCCAGCCACTTGAGCAGCACGTTGCCGCCCAGCGAGACGCCGAAGGCGAGCAGCGCGCCCTGCGCGCCGCCGTCGCCGCCGCGGCGCGCCGCGAGCCGCCGCAGCACCCAGTCGGCCTCGTCGGAATCGCCCGAGTGGTAGGCCCGCGGCAGCCGGTTCGGCGTGCCGCCGCAGCCGCGGAAGTGGACGACCACGCCGTCGAGCCCGCGGGCGACGGCCTCGGCCATCAGCGCCCGCGCATACGGGCTCTGCGAGCTGCCCTCCAGGCCATGGAACAGCACCAGCAGCGGCCGCGCGGGCGTGCGCGCCACGCCGGGTTCCGCCTCGGCCCAGTCGAGCTCGACGAGGTCGCCGTCCGGCGCGTCCCAGGCCTCGCGCCGATACCGGACCGCGGGCCGCGGCGTGACCGTGGCCGACCAGATGGTCTGCAGGTGGGCGCCGGGCAGCCAGAACGGCGCGCGGTAGTCGCCGGCGGGGGCCCGGCCCGAGGCGGCGGGCGCGTCGCCCGCGAACGGCATCCGTGCGGGGCCGCCCGATCCGATGCCGCCGGATCCGGCCATCGGCGCCCGGCCCGTCAGTGCAGCCGGCCGTGCGGCGGGCGCCCGACCTCGCCGTCGCCGTCGTCGTCGTCGGCGTCGGCCACGGGCCGCTCGATCGCGAAGCGGGAGCCGAGCCAGCTCGGCAGGCCGTCGTCCTCCTCGTCCTCCTCGTCGACGTCCTCGACCAGCTCGGCGGTGTCGCTGACGCCCGCGTGGTGGACGAGGATCCGCCAGCCGCCCGTGGCGCGGACGAAGACGTTGGTGGCGACCACCTCGACGGTCTCGGTGCCGGCGCGGCCCTCGACGGCGATGCGCTCGATCAGGCTGTGGACGGCGACGTCGGCGCTGCGCCAGGCGTGCACGCCGGTGACCGACACGCGGACACCGCCGCCGGAGAAGATCTCCCGGAACGACGCGCGGATGGCCTCGCGGCCGATCAGGCGGGGGCCGCCGGGGTGGTTGCAGACCGCGGCGTCGTCGTCGGCCCAGAGGGCCATCATCCGGTCGAGGTCTCCGTCGGCCATGGCGGCGTAGAACGCGCGCTCGGCGGCCTCGGCAGTGGCGTGAAGGCGTTGCATGCGGCCTTCATCTTATCGGATGTCGCGGCTGGCCAAGCGGGCGGTGGCCTTCAGCGAGCCCAGGACCACCTCCGGCCGGATGCCGACCGTGCAGCGGCCGTGGACGTGCCGGCACAGCGGTTCGGTGCAGGGGCTGCAGGGCTGGTGCAGCCATTCGACCTTCGCCCGCGGCGAGCGCGGCGGCGCGAAGCGGGGGTCGGTCGGCCCGAAGACCGCGACCATCGGGCGGGAATACGCGGCGGCGACGTGCATCAGCCCGCAGTCGTGGGCGACCACCGCCTCGGCCTGGGCGACCAGCGCGATCGTGTCCGCCAGCGACGCGATGCCGCACAGGTTCAGCGCGGCGCCGCCGGTCAGCGCGGCCACCTCGGTCGCGAATGCGCGGTCGCCCGCCCCACCCAGCAGCACCGGCTTGAATCCCGGCCATTCCCGGGCCGCCAGCGACACCAGCGAGGCCCAGTGGCGGGCCGGCCAGCGCCGGCTCGGGCCGTCCTCGGCCGCCACGCACAGGGCGATCAGCCGCGTGTCCTGCGGCAGGCCCGCGTGATGGCGCGCCAGCGACTCGCGGCCGGCGTGGCGCTCGAGCACCGGGTTCGGGATCTGGCCGGGCAGCGGCTGCGAGGGGTCGAAGGCCAGGTGCGCGTAGCGCTCGACCGCCGGCCGCGCCGGCGGCTCGGCGCCGCGCGTGTCGCCCGCCGTGCGCGCCGCCGCGTGCGGCTGGTTGATCATCCCCCAGCGGGTGTCGTTCTGCAGTCCGATGCGGATCGGGATCCGCGCGAGCCACGGCACCAGCGCCGCGCGCTTGGAGCCGGGCAGCACGAACACGCGGTCGTGGCGCTGGCGGTCGAGCCGGCGGGCCAGCAGGAACTTGCCCCAGGGCTGGACCGGACCGAAGGCGTGACGGGACGTGAAGACCGTGCCCACGCCCGGGAAGGCCTCGAAGACGGCGGCCACGGCGGGCGATGCGAGCACGTCGATGCGGCCGCCCGGGTCGAGGCGGCGCAGCAGCGCCGCCAACGGCTGGGTCATCACCGCGTCGGCGAGGGAGTCGGGAGCAACGATCAGGGTTCGCATCGGCCAGGGGGTCGTAGGGACCCGCAGGCCCCTCTCGATTCTGGCCGGCCCCGCCTCGCGGGAGCGTGACGGATTCGCGCTGCCGGCCGATCCGGCACGTGACGTTGTGCCGGTGGCCGACCTGTGGCGGGTGTCAGTGACCCTTGACGACGGTGCCGGGTGCGAGCCGGTATTCGGTGCCGCAGTACGGGCACAGCGCGTGGCCGGTGTGGGCCACGTCGAGGAAGACGCGCGGATGCTGGTTCCAGACGGTCATCTTGCGGTTCGGGCAGAAGGCCGGCAGGTCGCCGGCCCCCAGCTCGACGACCGCGGCGGCCGGCTTCGACCCGGGCTTCACGTCGCTCATCTCGGCGCCCCCCGGTGTCAGACCGCCGACAGCCAGCCGGCGTACTTCTCGGCCTTGCCGCCCACCACGTCGAAGAACATCGACTGCAGCTTCGCGGTCACCGGGCCGCGCGAGCCGGCGCCGATGGTGCGGTCGTCGAGTTCGCGGATCGGGGTGATCTCGGCGGCGGTGCCGCTGAAGAAGGCCTCGTCGGCGCAGTACATCTCGTCGCGCGTGATGCGCTTCTGGACGACCGGGATGCCCATGTCGCGCGCCATCGTGATCACCGAGTCGCGGGTGATGCCGTCGAGGCAGGAGGCGAGGTCGGGCGTGTAGATCGTGCCGTCGCGGACGATGAACACGTTCTCGCCGGCGCCCTCGGACACGTAGCCCTCGGTGTCGAGCAGCAGCGCCTCGTCGTAGCCGTGCGCCGTCACCTCGTTGTTCGCGAGGATCGAGTTGATGTAGTAGCCGCTCGCCTTCGCGCGCACCAGCGACACGTTCACGTGGTGCCGGGTGTACGACGAGGTCTTGACGCGGATGCCCTTCGACAGGCCTTCCTCGCCGAGGTACGCGCCCCATTCCCAGGCCGCGATCGCGAGGTGCACGGTGTTGCCCTTGGGCGAGACGCCGAGCTTCTTGTCGCCGATCCAGGCGATCGGGCGGATGTAGCAGGAGGCCAGCTTGTTCACGCGGACCACTTCCTTCTGCGCCTCCATGACCTCCTCGAACGAGAAGGGGAGCTGCATCTGGAAGATCTTCGCCGAGTTGAAGAGGCGCCGGGTGTGCTCCTTCAGCCGGAAGATCGCGGTGCTGCCGTTCGCGGTCTTGTACGCGCGCACGCCTTCGAACACGCCCATTCCGTAGTGCAGCGAGTGCGTGAGCACGTGGAGCTTGGCGTCGCGCCAGTCCACGAGCTTGCCGTCGTACCAGATGTGCCCGTCGCGATCGGCCATCGACATGTTCGTTCTCCGTTCCGTGTCCTCGTCGGTGAGCCGGCGATTCTATCGGAAAGGCCTCGTGCGGACCGTCCGCGGGGCCGTCGGCGGCT
>JBAXJZ010000125.1:0-9326 GCA_037137595.1 Burkholderiales bacterium
AACAGGGGGGGGTGTTATATAACATGACCCAACCTTCCAGGTGAAGGGACTGAGTGAGGGAAAGGGAGGGGCCCGGGGGGAGGAGTCAACTTCAATTAGTTAAGTGGAAGCAATAACTGCGGCGTTGCCAGTCACGAGCCTGGCAGCACTGCGGCACGGTACCACGCCCGGCCCGGGGCCGGCACGATCGCGTTCGTCTACCGTCGCCCGTCCGACCCGGCCGGCGTTGCCCCGGCACAGCGCGCGACGTTCCGCGTCGAGGTGCGCTGAGCGGAGACCCGACGCGGCGGCCGACCGCCTTCCGCGGTCCGCCGCCGATGCGGCCCCGCGACGCCGCGCGGACGCCGGCCCGCCGCCGGACGGGCCGCGCAGTCCGGTCGGGACGTCCGGCGCCGCCTTGCCCGGGTCGCGCTTGACCACCGCCCACCCGGTGGACGCATCATCGGGTACCGCATCCGAACGATCCGGCCCGATGTCCACGCTGCGAATCCCGGCCTTTCTCGAGCTCACGCACGTCGAGTGGCCCGCCGCCCCGCTGGCGCGCCGCGAAGGGCGCACGGCGCGCCACGGCCGGGCTGGGACGGCGCCGCCGGTCGCCCCGATCCGGCCGTCGGGTCCGTTCGAACGGATGGGAGCCGCGGCACCGGCTGTCGTGTCGATGGCGACCGCACCGTCGCGCGTCGCGCCCGTGTCCGCTGCGCCTGCAACCGGCGCGCCTGCATCCACCACGCCCGGCTCCGCCATGCCTGCGATGGCCGCAGCCACGATCGTCGCCGCGCCCGCCGTCCCCGCGCCCTCCGCGTCGCCGCGCGACCCGACAGGCGCCGCAGCCGACGCCGCTCCCACCGCCGACGCCACCCCGATCCTGCAGCTGCGTCCGCTGCCCGGCGGCCGGTTCGCGTTCGCGCTGCTCTCGAAGGTGGGCGCCGCGCTCGTGACCGGTGAATCCGTCGCCCCCTGCGCCGACCCGCAGGCCTTCGGTCGGCGCGTGCTCGAGGCCTGCACCGCGCCCGAGGCGCCGACCCTCGTCGAGAGCCCGCAGGGCCCCCGCCTGGCGTTCGGCACCGCAGCCCGCGGCCTGCAGGCGCACAGCCGGCCCGCGATCGACGCCGCCCATGCCCGCGCGCTCGCGCGGCTGATCGCGATCCAGGCCGCCGGCGCCTCGATCCGCGTCGACGCCCCCTGATGACGCCCGGGCCGACCGGGCCGGTCGACGCCCTGCTGTTCGACCTCGGCGGCGTCGTCCTCGGCATCGACTTCCACCGCGTGTTCACCGCCTGGGCGCGCGCCGCCGGCCGCGATCCGGCCGACGTGGCCGCGGCGTTCGCCTTCGACGAGGCCTTCCATCGCCACGAACGCGGCGAGCTCGACGACGCCGGCTGGTTCGCGCACGTCGACCGGCGTCTCGGCCTCGGCCTCGGCGAGGCCGCGATGGCCGCCGGCTGGGCCGAGATCTTCACCGGCCCGGTGCCGGGCATGCACGCGCTGCTCGAGCGCGCCCGCCGCCTGCGGCCGACCTACCTGTTCTCGAACACCAACCCGGCCCACCACCGCCAGTTCGGCGTCGAGTACGCGGCGCAGCTCGCCCCCTTCGAACGCTGCTTCCTGTCGTTCGAGATCGGCGCGCGCAAGCCCGAGGCCCGCGCCTTCGACGCGGTGGCGCGGGCGATCGGCGTGCCCGCCGGCCGGATCCTCTTCGTCGACGACACCGACGCGAACGTCGAGGGCGCCCGCGCCGCGGGCCTGCTCGCCGAGCGCGTGCGCTCGGCGGACGACGCACGCGCGGCGCTCGCCCGGCACGGCCTCGAGCTGCCCTGACGCGACGCGGCCGTCGGCCCGTCCGGCCCGACGCCGCGGTGCTCCGCCCGCAGCGTCAGAGCGTGCGCCCGGCCTGCGCCCAGTAGGGCGCTCGCAGGTCCTTCTTCAGCACCTTGCCGAGCGCGTTGCGCGGGAAGTCGTCGCGGAACGCCACCGCGCCCAGCCGCTGGTGCTTGCCCAGCCGCTCGTTGGCCCACGCGAGCAGCGCGGCCTCGTCCACCGTCGCCCCCGGCACGCGGATCACCAGCGCCAGCGGCGTCTCGCCCCAGCGCTCGTGCGGGATGCCGATCACCGTCACGTCGCGCACCGCCGGGTGCTGCGCCACCACCTGCTCGAGGTCGCTCGGGAACACGTTGAACCCGCCGCTGATGATCATGTCCTTCTTGCGGTCGAGGATCGACAGGAAGCCGTCGGCGTCGAGCCGGCCGACGTCGCCCGAGCGGATGAAGCTGCGGCCGCGCTCGTCGCGCCACACCAGCTTCGCCGTCTCCTCCGGCCGGCCGTGGTAGCCCGCCATCATCCCGCCGCCGTAGCCCGCGATCTCGCCGGTCTCGCCGCGCGGCAGTTCGCGGCCTTCGTCGTCGAGGATCCGGATCTCGAAGCCGATCACCGGCGTGCCCACCGTCTCGAACTTCTCCGCCGGATGCCAGGGCTTGAGCATCGTCGCGAAGCCCTCCGAGAAGCCGTAGAGCTCGGTGAGCTTCGGGCCGAAGCGCTCGATCACCTGCCGCTTCGTGTCCGGCCGCAGCGGCGAGCCGGCGCAGAGGATGGACTGCAGCGACGAGGTGTCCGCGCCGTCGAGCGCGGGGTCGGCCAGCACCGCGATGAACTGCGAGGGCACCATGAACGTATGGGTGATCCGCTCGTCGCGGACCAGATCGAGGAAGCGCCGCGTGTCGAAGGCCGGCATCGCCACCAGCGTGCCGCCGCACCAGAGCACCGGCAGCATCGTGAGCCAGGTGCCGTTCGAATAGAGCGAGGTGGTGGTGAGCCCGCGGCTGCTGTCGCGCACGCCGAGCTCGAGCGCGTTCGACCAGGCCCAGTGCTGGCGCGCGCGATGGGTCTGCACGATGCCCTTGGGCAGGCCGGTCGTGCCCGACGAATAGATGATGTTGAACGCGTCGTCCATCCGGTAGGTGACCGGCGGGACGGTGGCGGGCATGCCGTCGACGAACGCGGCGAGCGGGCGCCAGCGCGGCGACGCGCCCTCGTCGACGGCCACGAGCAGGTCGGCGCGCAGGCCCTCGGGCAGCGCCGGCAGCGCGTCGAGCTTCGCCCGGAAGTCGGCGGTGGTGAACGCGCCGATCGCACCCGAGTCCGCGAGGAGGCCGGCGAGCTGCGGGCCGGTGATCAGCCCCGACAGCGGGACCGCGCAGCCGCCCGCGCGCACGATGCCGAACACCGCCTCGAGCATCTCGACGCGGTTGCCCATCATCACCGCGACGCGGTCGCCGCGGGCGAGGCCGGCGGCGAGCAGCGCGTGGGCGATCCGGCTGACGTTGGCGTCGAAGTCGGCCCAGGTGCGGCGCACCTCGCCGCAGACGACGGCCTCCTTGCGCGGCTGGAAGCGCGCGTGGTTCGCGAGGACGTCGGGGATGAAGACGTGGGGGTCGTCGAGCACGATGGACATGGGCGTGACGCGTGGATCGAAAAAAAGGGCCCGCTCGCGCGGGGCGGGCGGGCCCGGGACCGGGACGCGGCCCGGCTCAGGATCGGTCGGTCACCGGCCGATCACCTTGCCGAACAGCACCCAGGTCTTGCCGTCCCAGCGCGCCAGCTGCTCGCGCTCGATCGGGAAGAAGTCGTCCGGGCCGGTCTTGATGTTGACGCCGGGCAGCAGCATCGGCAGCGTCATGTCGAGATTGGCCGCCTGCCGCATGATGTTCTCGCGGGTCAGGTTGTCGCCGGCCTTCTTCAGCACCTCGACCAGGGTCTGCGCGACGGTGTAGCCGAACACGTTCAGGTTGTCCTTCACGTCGCCGCCCGGGAAGTACTTCTGCATCCAGGCCATCCAGTCCTTGTACTCCGGGCTGTTCTGCCACTGCGGATCGGTCGGGTCCTTCAGGTAGAAGGCCGAGATCACGCCGATGCCGTTCTCGGCGCCTGCGGTGTTCATCACCGTGCCGGCCGCGTTCGACACCGAGTTCAGGTAGTGCACCGGCTTCCAGCCGATCTCGGCCGCCTTCTTGATCGCCTGCGCCGCGAACTTCGGCGTGGTGATGTTGAAGAACGTGTCCGCGCCGGACGCCTTCAGCTCGACCATCTGCGAGTCGACCGTCGGGTCGGTGACCTCGTAGGTCACCTGCTTGACGATCATCGACTTCGCCTTGTCGCCCAGACCGTCGAGGAAGCCCTTGAGGTAGTCGCGACCGTAGTCGTCGTTCTGCATCAGGATGCCGATCTTGGCGTTCGGCCGGGTCTCGAGGATGTGCGCCGCGTAGATCTTCGCCTCGGCCTGGTAGTTCGGCTGCCAGCCCATCGTCCAGGGGAAGTTCTTCGGATCGCCCCACAGCGTGGCGCCGGTCGCGACGAACAGCTGCGGCACCTTCTTCTGGTTCATGTACTTGTGGATCGCCGTGTTCGGCGGGGTGCCCAGCGTGTTGAACAGCAGCAGCACCTCTTCCTGCTCGACCAGCTTGCGCGTCTGCTCGACGGTGCGCGCCGGGTTGTAGCCGTCGTCGAGCGTGATGAACTTGACCTGGCGGCCGTTGATGCCGCCCTCGGCATTGACCTTCTTGAAGTAGGCGTCGATCGCCTTGCCGATCGTGCCGTAGGCGGATGCCGGGCCCGAGTACGGGCTGATGCCGCCGACCTTGATCTCCTTGTCGGTCGCGCCCGGGTCGTACCGCTTCTGCGCGACGGCGGGCGAGCCGATCAGCGCGAACGCGGCGCCGGCGAGGGCGGTGGCGAGGAAGCGTCGTTTCATCTTCGGGGTCTCCTGCTCAACGATGGGAGGGTGCCGGAGCGGCCACGGGGGGGGCGGCCGAGCCGGACGGGGCGCTCGGAACCGGGCGGCGGAACCGCCCGATGATCCGGTCGATCAGACCCGCGACGCCGGTGGGCATCACGTACATCAGCACGATCAGGAACACGCCGTAGATCGCCCACGGCGCCGACTTGGAGATGTCCTCGGCCCAGTGGGGCACGAACTGGATGAAGATCGCGCCGAAGATCGCGCCGTGGATGGTGGCGAGGCCGCCGACCACCACGCCGACCAGCAGCGTGATCGACAGGAACACGGTGAAGCTGTCGGGCGACACGAAGGCCACCGCGACCGCGCCGAGCGCGCCCGCCACGCCGGTGAACGCGGCCGACACGCCGAAGGTGATCGACTTGAACACCGGCAGGTTGATGCCCATCGCCGCGGCCGCGATCGGATGGTCGCGGATCGCGATCAGCGCGCGGCCCACCCGCCCGCGCAGCAGACGCCACGCGATCAGGAACATCAGCAGCATCGTGGCGAGGATCACGTAGTAGAGCCAGCGGTCCTGCGACAGCGGCTGGCCGAACATCGAGAACTCGAACGGCGGCTCGGGCTTGTTCAGCACGATGCCCATCACGCCGCCCGTCCAGCCCTCGATCGCCTTGTACTTGAGCAGCTGCGGCACCGCGAGCGCGAGCGCGAAGGTCGCGAGCGCGAGGTAGTGGCCGCCCAGCCTCAGGGCCGGGAAACCCATCAGGTAGCCGAAGACGAAGCAGACCAGCGCCGCCACCGGCAGCGTCAGCCAGAACGGCCAGTGCCCGTAGGCCATCAGCATCGCGGCCACGTAGGCGCCGATCGCGTAGAACGCGCCGTGCCCGAGCGAGATCTGCCCGTTGTACCCGGTGAGGATGTTCAGGCCCAGCACGGCGATCGCGTAGATCATCACCATGTTGAACTGGAACACCCTGAAGTTCTTGAACAGGAAGGGCAGGACCAGCAGGCCGGCGAGCAGCACCAGGCCGCCGACCCACATCCACGTGCGGTTCGAGGAGTTCATACGCGGGTCACCACGGCCTTGCCGAACAGGCCGTTCGGCTTGAGGGTCAGGGTCAGCACGATCAGCACCAGCGCGACCGAGAGCTTGAGCTCGGTGCCGATCACGTAGGCGCCCAGGATGTTCTCGAGCACGCCGACGATGAAGCCGCCGATCACCGCGCCCCACGGGTTGTCGATCCCGCCGAGCAGCGCCGCGGCGAAGCCGTAGAGCAGGATGCCCGAGAACATGTTGGGCTCCAGGAACACCACCGGCGCGATCATCATGCCGGCCACCGCGCCGATCGCGGCCGCCAGCCCCCAGCCGATGCCCAGCATCCAGGAGACGCGGATGCCGACCAGCCGCGCCGACTCGGGGTTCTGCGCGGCCGCACGCATCGCGAGACCGACCGGCGTGAAGCGCAGGAAGGCGAACAGCACCGCCAGCACGCAGAGCATGACGACGATCGTGCCGATCTCGTGTGCGCTGAAGTACTTGGTCTCGATGAACGAGCCCTTCGGGAACGGCGACGGGAACGGCTTGACGGTATGGTCGAAGATCCAGCCGGCCATCGAGTTGAAGATCACCAGCAGGCCGATGAACACGATCACGTTCGTCAGCACCGGCGCCTTCTCGACCGGCTTGAGGATGGTCCGCTGGATCAGGAGGCCGGCCGCGAACGAGATGCCCACGGTGAGGAAGAACGCGACCCAGTAGGGCATGCCCTGCTGGATCAGCCACCAGGCGATGAAGGTGCTGAACATCGCCATCTCGCCCTGGGCGAAATTGATGTGGTGGGTCGACTGGTAGATCATCACCAGCGCGAGCGCCACCGACGCGTAGATGCCGCCGGAGGCGATGCCGGCGAAGACCTGGTGCAGGAAGGCTTCCATGGCGTTCGGGACTCAGTAGCCGAGGTAGACGCGACGGATCGTCTCGTCGTGCTTGATCTGCTCGCTCGGCCCGCTGATCGCGATGCGGCCGGTCTCGAGCAGGTAGGCGTGGTGCGCGACGTCGAGCGCGATGTTCGCGTTCTGCTCGACCAGCAGCATGCTGACCTTCTCCTCCTCGTTGATCTTCTTCATGATCCGGAAGATCTCCGCAACGATCAGCGGCGCGAGGCCGAACGAGGGCTCGTCGAGCAGCAGCAGCCGCGGCCGCAGCATCAGCGCGCGGCTGATCGCGAGCATCTGCTGCTCGCCGCCCGACAGCGTGCCGGCCTGCTGGTGGCGCCGCTCCTTGAGCCGCGGGAAGCGTGCGTAGGCCTTCTCGATGTCCTCCGCGATGCCGGCGCGATCGCGGCGCACGTAGGCGCCGAGCCTGAGGTTGTCCTCGACCGACAGCGCGGTGAACGTGCCGCGACCGTCGGGCACCTGGGCCACGCCCATCCGCACCACCGACTCGGTCGACTTGCCGACGACCTGCTGCCCGTCGAACAGCACGCTGCCCGAGGTCTTCACCGCCTGGCAGATCGCGCGCAGCGTCGTCGTCTTGCCGGCGCCGTTGGCGCCGAGGATGGCGGTGATCTGGCCCTGCGCCAGCGTGAAGTCGAGACCGAACAGGACCTGGGTCGCGCCGTACGAGGCGCTCAGGCCCTTCACTTCGAGCAGATCAGGCATCGGCCGGAGCTCCGAGGTAGGCCGCGATGACGTCGGGGTGGCGCTGGATCTCGGCGGGCGTGCCTTCGGCGATCCGGCGGCCGAAGTTGAGCGCGACAACCTTGTCGGACACGCTCATCACCAGGCTCATGTGGTGCTCGACCAGCAGCACGGTGATGCCGAGCCGGTCGCGGATGTCGCGGATCAGGTCGCCCAGCGAGGACAGCTCCTCGTGGTTGAGACCGGCCGCAGGCTCGTCGAGCAGCAGCAGCTTCGGATCGGCGGCGAGCGCGCGGCCGAGCTCGACGCGCTTCTGGATGCCGAACGGCAGGTCCGCGACCAGCCGGTCCTTGTGCGGCGTGAGCCGCAGGTAGTCCATGATCTGCGCGGCGCGCTCGCGCAGCGCGACCTCCTCGGCGCCGACCGCGCCGAGGCCGAGCGCGCTGGCGGCGAAGCCCGCCTTCGAGCGGCTGTGCGCGCCGATCATCACGTTCCGCTCGACGGACAGCGTGCGGAACATCGCGAGGTTCTGGAAGGTGCGGCCGATGCCGAGTCGGGCGATGTCGTGCACCGGCGTGCGGGTGACCGACGCACCCTCGAAGAGGATGTCGCCTTCCTGGTACTGGTAGAGGCGGCTCAGGCAGTTGAAGAGGGTCGTCTTGCCCGCGCCGTTGGGGCCGATCAGCCCGCAGACGCCGCCGCGCGGCACATCGAAGCTCACCGCGTCGAGCGCGACGATGCCTCCGAACTTCACCGTGACGCCGCGCACGCTCAGCAGCGCGTCGCTCCCGCCTGTGCTCATCTGTCTCCGTCCGCTTCCGTTCGCGCGCCCGTCGATCGCGGGCGCTGCGAGGAGGGAAAAGCTTATACGCTGCAACCGCGGGGCATGGCAAGCGGACCTTTGGATCGCGGGTGTTTCCGGACGACGGGTCCGTGCGTGCGACCGCTGCACGCGGCGCGTACGTGCGGCACCATCGCGGAATCGTGTCCACCGCGCCGCATCCATGACCCCGCCCCCGCGCCTCGGCATCGACCTCGGCGGCACGAAGACCGAGATCGCGGCGCTCGATGCGCACGGCGCCATCGTGCTGCGCCGCCGCGTGCCGACGCCGCGCGACGACTATGGCGCCACCGTCGCGACCCTCGCCGGGCTGGTGGCCGATGCCGAACGCACGCTCGGCGCACGCGGCACCGTGGGCGTGGGCATCCCCGGCACGCTGTCGGCCCTCACGGGCCGCGTGAAGAACGCGAACTCCACCTGGCTCAACGGCCGGCCGCTGCGCGAGGACCTGCAGCGGGCGCTCGGTCGCGCGGTGCGGATCCAGAACGACGCGAACTGCCTCGCCGTCTCCGAGGCGGTCGACGGCGCGGCCGCGGGCGCCCCGGTGGTGTTCGCGGCGATCCTCGGCACCGGCGTCGGCGCCGGCATCGCGATCCACGGCCGCGCGCTCGCGGGCGCCAACGGCGTCGCCGGCGAATGGGGCCACGTGCCGCTGCCCGCGCCGCGCGACGACGAGCGTCCGGGGCCGCGCTGCTGGTGCGGTCGGCACGGCTGCATCGAGACCTGGCTGTCCGGCCCCGGCCTCGCGGCGGACCATCGGCGCCACGGCGGCGAGGCGCTGGACGCGACCGGCGTGGCCGCGCGCGCGGCCGCGGGCGACGCGGCCTGCACGGCCACGCTGGAGCGCTGGCTCGACCGGCTGGCGCGCGGTCTGGCGATGGTCATCGACGTGCTCGACCCCGACGCGATCGTGCTGGGCGGCGGCCTGTCGAACGTCGAGACCGCGTGCGCCGCGCTGCCCGCGCGCCTCGCGCCCCTCGTGTTCTCGGACCAGGTGGTCACGCGCATCGTGCGCAGCGCACACGGCGACTCGTCGGGCGTGCGCGGCGCGGCCTGGCTGTGGGCCCCGGGCGAGTCGGACGCGGGCTGAGCGCGCCGCGCCTCAGCGCGGCA
>JBAXJZ010000126.1:0-9293 GCA_037137595.1 Burkholderiales bacterium
CCCGCCTCGGCCGCCTCAGCCCGCCGTCGCGCCCATCGCCGCGGCCATCCGCCGCGACAGCGGCGAGGCCGGATCCGCCAGCGGCCCGACGATCGAGAAGTGGTCGTCGCCGGCCAGCACCTCCATCCGCACACGGCGCGCGGCATCGGTGCCCCATGCGGCCGCGAGGTCCGCGCTCTGGCGCAGGTACTCCGGCCCCTCGAGCCCGCCCACGAGCAGCGACCAGTCGCCGTCGGCCGGCGCCGCCATCGCCACCGGCGACCAGGCGGCCACCTCGGCCTCGGTCAGCGCGAGCGAGTCGTTCAGGAAGCAGCGGCGGATCGGCTCGAGGTCGTGCAGCCCGCTGAACGCGAAGCCGCCCGCGGGCCGCAGGCCGCGCGGCACGCCGGGCTGCGATGCCCAGTCGGTCGCGGCCGCGGCCGCGGTGAGGTGCCCGCCGGCCGAGTGGCCGGCGACCCAGACCCGTGACGGATCGCCGCCGAACGACGCGGCGTTCGCCAGCGTCCAGCCGACCGCCGCGCGCACCTGCCGCACCAGCGTCTCCATCCGCACGCCCGGCATCAGGTCGTACTCGACGTTGACCACCGCGACGCCGCGCGGCACCAGGCCCAGCGCGACGAGGTCGTTGATCTCCTTGGCGAGCGAGCGCCAGTAGCCGCCGTGGATCCAGACCAGCACCGGCGACGGTCCGGCCGCGCCCCGCGCCGCGTAGACGTTGACCGTCTCGCGCGCGCCCGGACCCACGTGCACGTCCAGGCGCGGTGCGAGCGTGGCGCGCGCCCGCTCGCCGTCGGCCGTCCAGCGCGCGATGTGGGCGTCGAACGCCGGCACCTTCGCGCGGTTGTCGTACTGGGCGTCGAGCCCGGCGCGGTCGTAGCCGCGGAAGATCGCCTCGCTCATCGTCGTCATCCCTTCGCGGCCTGCGCCGCCTGATCGCGCAGCACCCGCTTCAGCAGCTTGCCGGTCGCGCTCTTCGGCAGCTCGGTCACCACGTCCACCCGCACCGGCACCTTGTACGCCGCGAGGTGCTCGCGGCACCAGTCGATCACCTGCTGGCCGGTCAGCCCCGAACCGGGCACCGCGACCAGCGCGACCGCCACCTGCTCGTCCTTCACCGGGTCGGGGATGCCGTAGACCGCGCACTCGTGCACGCCCGGCATGCGGTACAGGTACTGCTCCACCTCGGCCGGCCAGACCTTGAAGCCCGACACGTTGATCATGTCCGTCACGCGGTCGACGATGTAGACGTAGCCGTCCTCGTCCATCCGGCCGACGACGCCCGAGTGCAGCCAGCCGTCGCGCAGCGCCTCGGCGGTCTCCTGCGGACGGTTCCAGTAGCCGGCCATCACGCCCGGGCCGCGGATCACGATCTCGCCCCACTCGCCGCGAGGCAGCTCGCGGCCCGAGGGATCGTGGATCGCGATCGAGAAGTCGCGGACCGCGCGGCCCACCGAGCCGAAGCGGTGCTCCACCGCGTCGTTGTAGGCGGCGAAGGGCGAGCACTCGGTGAGGCCGTAGCCTTCGAAGATGCGCCTCCCGAAGCGCTCGGTCCAGCGGCGCGAGACCTCCTCGGGCATGGTGGAGGCGGCCGACATCTCGTAGCGGATCGACGAGAGATCGCGCCTCGAGAGGTCCATGCCGAGCAGGCCGATGAAGATCGTCGGCACGCCGAAGAACATCGTGATGCGGTCGCGCTCGATCGCGTCGAGCACCCCGTCGGGCACGAAGCGGCGGAACAGGCAGACGGTGGCGCCCACCGAGACCGCGCCGTTGAGGATGTAGTTCTGGCCGTAGACGTGGAAGAGCGGCAGGAAGAGCGCGAGCCGGTCGTCGGCGCGGTAGCCGGAGGCGGCCGCCGCGGTCGCGACGTTCGTCGACACGTTGCGCTGGGTCAGCGTCACCCCCTTCGGGAAGCCGGTGGTGCCCGACGAATAGAGCAGCGAGGCCGGATCGTCGGCCGCGCGCTCGACCGGCTCGAAGGCGCCGGCCGACGCGGGCACGGCGGCGAGCCAGTCGGCGAGCGACTCGGCGCCGTCGGGTGCGCCGCCCGGCCCCGCATCGCAGACCACCAGGTGCCGCAGCGCCGGGCAGGTCGCACGCGGGACGAAGCCCGCGATCTCGCCCACGGTCAGGCAGACGCTCGCCGCCGAGTCGGTCAGCAGGTACTCGACCTCGGCCGACTTGAAGATCGCGTTGATCGACACCGTGACCGCGCCGAGCCGCTGGGCCGCGTAGTAGGCGACGGCGAAGTCGGGGACGTTGGGCAGGTACAGCGCCACGCGGTCGCCGGCGGCGACGCCGTGGGCGCGCAGCGCATGCGCGAGGCGCGAGGCGCGCGCGTCGAGTTCGCCGTAGGAGATCGTCGTCCCCTCGAACAGGATCGCCGGGTGGTCGGGCGCATGGCGGGCGTGCTGCCCGAGCGGTTCGGCCAGGTTCATCGTCGGTGCTCCTCCGGCCCGGATTATCCACGGCGGGCCGCCCCCGCCGCACCGGCATTCCGGCGCCCGACCGCACGCGAGCGGCTACCATCGGCCTCTTCCAGACCGACGCACCGTCCCGCCATGGCCGCACCGACCCCCGACGCCCCGCTGTTCCGCCGCCCCGCCACCGTCGCCGACATGGAGCGCATCCACCGCGACACCGCGGTGGCGCACCTCGGCATCGAGTTCCTGCAGGTGGGCCCCGACCGGCTGGTGGCGCGGATGCCGGTCGACGCCCGCACCCGCCAGCCGATGGGCATCCTGCACGGCGGGGTGTCGGTGGTGCTGGCCGAGACGCTCGGCAGCTGCGCGGCCTCGCTGACCCTGCCGCCCGACCGCTACGCGGTGGGCCTGGACATCAACGCGAACCACATCCGCGCGGTGAAGTCGGGCTGGGTCACCGGCACCTGCACGCCGGTCCACGTCGGTCGCAGCACCCAGGTCTGGGCGATCGAGATCCGCGACGGGGCGGGGAAGCTGACCTGCACGTCGCGGATCACGATGGCGGTGCTCGAGGGCGGGAACGCCGGACCGTCCTGACGTTGCGCGCGCAGCGGCGCGCGAAGCGGCGCACCCGGCCCGCGACGCACGGCGCGAGCCGGCGCACCCCCCAGCGCGAGGCGCCCTCCGCGCCGGCCGGCGACGCCGGCGCCACCGGCGCGATCACCGGCGCCTCGTCGGGAGCCTCCTCCACGGCCGGCACCTCGATCCGCACCTTCTCCAGGTCCACCGCCACCGGCTTGTCCAGCCACGCGGTGACCATCCCCGGCCACGCGATCAGCACCGCCACCAGCACCAGCTGCAGCCCGACCCAGGGGATGGCCCCGAGGTAGATGTCGCTGCTCTTCACTTCCTTGGGCGCGATGCCGCGCAGATAGAACAGCGCGAAGCCGAACGGCGGATGCATGAACGAGGTCTGCATGTTCACGCACAGCAGCACGCCGAACCACACCAGGTCGATGCCGAGCTTGTCCGCCACCGGCGCGAGCAGCGGCACGATGATGAAGGCGATCTCGAAGAAGTCGAGGAAGAACGCGAGGAAGAAGACGAACAGGTTGACCACGATCAGGAAGCCGACCGGCGTGCCGCCGGTGACCGACAGCAGCATGTGCTCGATCCACACGCCGCCGTCCACGCCCTGGAAGACCAGCGAGAAGACCGTCGAGCCGATCAGGATGAAGATCACCATGGTCGTGATCCGCATCGTCGACACGATGCCCTGCTTCACCAGCGGCCAGGTCAGCCGCCGGTGCATCGCGGCCAGACCCATCGCGCCCACCGCGCCCATCGCGCCGGCCTCCGTCGGCGTGGCGAGGCCCAGGAAGATCGTGCCGAGCACGAGGAAGATCAGCACCACCGAGGGCACCATGCCCCACAGCACCTTGCGCCACAGCGGCCAGCCCCTCAGCGTCCGCGCCTCGGGCGGCAGCGGCGGCATGAGCTGCGGGCGCAGCCTCGACATCACGAACACGTAGCCGAGGAAGAGCGCGACCTGCGCGATCGACGGACCGATCGCGCCGGCGTACAGGTCGCCCACCGAACGGCCGAGCTGGTCGGCCAGCACCACCAGCACCAGCGACGGCGGGATCACCTGGGTGATCGTGCCCGAGGCCGCGATCACGCCGGTCGCCAGCCGCATGTCGTAGCCGTATCGCATCATGATCGGCAGCGAGATCATGCCCATCGCGATCACCGAGGCCGCCACCGTGCCGGTGATCGCACCGAGCACCGCGCCCACCACGATCACCGCGTAGGCGAGGCCGCCCGGCACGCCGCCGAACAGCTGGCCGGTGCCCTCGAGCAGGTCCTCGGCCAGTCCGCAGCGCTCGAGGATCGCGCCCATGAAGGTGAAGAAGGGGATCGCGAGCAGCAGGTCGTTCGACAGGATGCCGAACACGCGCAGCGGCAGGTTCGCCATGTACTGCGCGGGGAAGAAGCCGAGCTCGATCGACACCACGCCCGCGGCGAGCCCCAGCGCGGCGAGCGAGAACGCGACGGGGAAGCCGATCAGCATCGTCACCACCAGCGCACCGAACATCAGCGGCGCCATCGTCTGCATCGCGATCATTGCTGCGGCCTCTCGTAGTGGGTGTCCATCCGGTGCACCCCGGCGAGGAAGCCCACGCGCTTGATCGCCTCGGAGACGCCCTGCAGCGCGAGCAGGCCGAAGCCCAGCGGCAGCAGCAGCTTCACCGGCCAGCGCACGAGCCCGCCCGCGTTGCCCGACATCTCGTTCGTGGCGTATGCGTCGACGAACCACGGCCAGGCCATCGCACCGATCACCGCGGTCATCGGCAGCAGGAAGGTCAGCATGCCGAGCAGGTCCACCCAGGCCTTCGCCCGCCCCGTCAGACGACCGTAAACCACGTCGACGCGCACGTGCTCGTTCAGGCGCAGCACGTCGGCGTCACCCAGCATCACGCAGGCGCCGAACAGGTACCACTGGATCTCGAGCCAGGCGTTCGAGCTCGAGCTGGCGACATAGCGCACGGTGGCGTTCCCCGCCGACACCATGCAGGCGACGAACACGGCGGCCGCGGCCAGCGTGCCGAACGCGGCGTTCATCCGATCGATCGCACGGGCGATCGCGAGCAGCGGTCTCACTCCATCCTCCGGTCGTGTCGTGGCGGCCCGCGATCGGGCCTCGCCGAGTATCGACACGCCGCGGCGCACGCGCGTCCGCGACGCCGCGCAGCCCCGCTACGCAAGACTGCTCACGCGGTCTCGGCACGAGTGCGAGGGGCCCTATCCGGCGGGCGCGCGCGGTGGTCCACTGCGGCCCGACGTTCCCCCCCAACACCGAGGAGACCTCATGACCCGTCGCACCTTCCTCTCCCGCTCCGCGGCGCTCGCCGCGGCCACGCCGCTGGTCGCCGCACCCGCCGTCGTGTCCGCGCAGCCCGCCATCCGCTGGCGCCTCGCGTCGAGCTTCCCGAAGAGCCTCGACGCGATCTACGGCGCGGGCGAGGTGATCTCGAAGCGCGTCGCCGCGCTCACCGGCGGGAAGTTCCAGATCTCGGTGCACGCCGCCGGCGAGATCGTCCCCGGCCTGCAGGTGCTCGACGCGGTGCAGTCGGGCACCGTCGAGATGGCGCACACCGCGCTCTACTACTTCTTCGGCAAGGACCCCGCGTGGGCCGTCGGCGCCGCGATCCCGTTCGGCCTGAACGCGCGCCAGCACGCCGCCTGGTGGCACCAGCTGGGCGGCCGCGAGGTCTTCAACGAGTTCAGCTCGAAGGCCGCCGGCGTCACCTGCTTCCTCGCCGGCAACACCGGCGCGCAGATGGGCGGCTGGTTCCGCAAGGAGGTCAACACCGTCGAGGACCTGAAGGGCCTGAAGTTCCGCGTCGGCGGCTTCGCCGGCCAGGTGCTCGCGCGGCTCGGCGTGGTGCCGCAGCAGATCGCCGGCGGCGACATCTATCCGTCGCTGGAGAAGGGCACGATCGACGCCGCCGAATGGATCGGCCCGCACGACGACGAGAAGCTCGGCTTCCACAAGGTCGCGAAGTTCTACTACTACCCCGGCTGGTGGGAGGGCGGACTCGGCGTGCACGCGATCGCCAACGACAAGGCCCTCGCGTCGCTGCCCGCGGAGTACCGCATCGCGCTCGAGGCCGCCTGCGAGGAGGCGAACGCGTACATGCTCGCCCGCTACGACGCGACCAACCCGCAGGCGATCAAGCGGCTGGTGGGCGCGGGCGCGGTGCTCAAGCCGTTCCCCAAGCCCGTGCTCGACGCCTGCTTCAAGGCGACGCAGGAGGTCTACGCCGAGACCCGCGAGAAGTTCCCGGAGTTCCGCAGGCTGCACGACCACTACTTCGGCGTGCAGCGCGACCTCGTCACCTGGTTCCGGGTGACCGAGAACACCTTCGACGACTACGTCGCGTCGGTGCGGCGCTGAGCGTGGCGCGGGCGGCGGGCGCGCCCGCCCCCGTCCGCGGCGCGCGGGCGAGCGCCCGTACGCAGTTCTGCGCACCGCGTCGTCCGCAGTCGCCGCCGCCCGCCCCCCGCGACCCCTCGCCGTCGGGTCGATGCATTGACGTCGCGATCGCGACGCGTTGAAGTACGCGCCACCTCACGCCCGTCGCTGCAGACCCCGTCGCTCCATGCGTCCGAGACTCCGGCTCGTCGTCCTCGCGCTGATCCCGCTGCTCGTCGCGCTCGCGACGGTGGCGACCGTGATCTGGTGGAAGGCCGACCGCCTCGCCGACGAGCAGGCGCGCGTGCTGGAGGAGCGGCTGCTGGTCGCGCGCCGCGCCGAGCTCGCGCACTACGTCGAGCTCGCGCTCGATGCGGTGGCCCACCTCTACGAGGCCGGCCGCGACGACGCCGCCGCCAAGACCGAGGCGCGCTCGATCCTCGCCGGGCTGGGGTTCGGCGACGACGGCTACTTCTTCGTCTACGACTTCGACGGCCGCTCGCTGATGCACCCGCGCATGCCTCAGCTCGTGGGCGAGAACAAGTGGGACCTCGTCGACGCCAACGGCGTCCACGTGATCCGCGAGCTGATCGCGCGCGCCCGCGAGGGCGGAGGCTACCAGCGCTACCTGTGGGAGAAGCCGTCGAGCGGCCAGGTGGCGCCGAAGCTCGGCTACGCGGTGCAGCTCGAGCGCTGGGGCTGGATGGTGGGCACCGGCATCTACATGGACGACGTCGAGTCCGCGCTGCAGTCGCTGCGCGACGAGGTCGCCGCGAACATCCGCTCGACCATGCGCATCCTCGCGGCGGTCGCGGCGCTGTCGGTCCTCGTGGTCTCGGCGGGCGGACTGATGCTCAACCTGCGCGACCGCCGGATCGCCGACGGTCAGCTGCGGCTGCTCGCCCAGCGCATCGTCACCTCGCAGGAGGCCGAGCGCGCGCGTGTCTCGCGCGAGCTGCACGACGGCCTGAGCCAGCTGCTGGTGTCGCTGAAGTACCAGTTCGAGCTGGTCGAGCACCGGCTCGCGACGCCGGGGGCCGAGCCGGTGCGGAGCATGTCGCGCGAGCTGGCCGGCCTGGGCGCGGCGATCGCCGAGGTCAGGCGGATCTCGCACGCGTTGCGGCCGAGCGCGCTGGACGACCTCGGGCTGGCGAGCGCGCTCGAGCAGTCGGTCAAGGAGTTCAGCGCGCGCACCGGCATCGCCGCGACCTTCCGCACCGAGGGCGAGCCGCCGTGGAGCGGACGCGGCGCCCGCCACGGCGAGTCGGATCCGCGGGCCGTGACCCTGTTCCGCATCGCCCAGGAAGCCCTGGCGAACGTCGAGCGGCATTCGCGGGCTCGCCGCGTCGAGATCCTCCTCGCCTGCGATCGGCGCACGGCCAGCCTGTCGATCGTCGACGACGGCACCGGATTCGAGATCGCGCGCATCGAGCGCGACGGCCGCGAGGGCATCGGCCTGCGCAACATCCGCGAGCGCGTCGAGCATGCGGGCGGCGAGCTGCACCTGTCCTCGGGGCCGGGCGGCACCGAGCTGCGCGCGTCGGTCCCCGCCGCCTGACGCCGTGGCGCTGCAGGACGTGAACGACACCCCCCCGTCGCCCGCCCCGGTGCGGCTGCTGCTCGTCGACGACCACGCGCTGGTCCGCGAGGGGCTGAGGGCCCGCCTGGAAGCCCTGCCGCGACTGCGCGTCGTCGGCGAGGCCGACTCCGGCGAGCGCGGCCTGGAACTCGCGCTGGCACTGCGCCCCGACATCGTGCTGCTCGACGTCGGCATGAAGGACATGACCGGCATCCGGCTCGCGACGCTGATCGGTGAGCAGGCGCCCCGGGTCGCGGTGCTGATGCTGTCGATGTACGACCAGGACGAGTACGTCGTGAGCGCGGCGCGCGCGGGCGCCCGCGGCTACGTGCTGAAGGACGCCTCGGTGCACGAGCTGATCGCGGCGATCGACGCGGTCGTCGCCGGCGGCACGTACTACAGCGCCGGCGTCGCGAAGGCGCTGCTCCAGGCGCGGCCCGCGGCCGACGACCTCACGCCGCGCGAGCGCGAGATCCTGCTGATGCTGGCCCACGGCCGCTCGAACAAGGCGGTGGCGCGCGCGCTCGACATCAGCACGCGGACCGTCGAGACGCACCGGCTGCGGCTGCGCCGCAAGCTCGGTATCGATTCGCAGAGCGAGATGCTGAAGCTCGCGGTGGCGCGCGGCTGGACGACGATGGATTGAGCGCGCCCGCGCGTCGGGCTCAGGCCTTCGCGTCGCGCCGCGGCACCATGATCGCCGCCGCCGCGAGCAGCACGATGCAGGCGAGCGCCGACGGCCCGCCGAAGCCGCTGCGCTCGGCGACGTAGGCGGCGGCCACCGGTCCGACGATCTGCCCGAGGCCGAAGGCCGCGGTCATCGTGCCGATGGTCCGCGCGCCGCCCGAGGCGTCGAGGCCGCGCGCGAACGGCAGCGCGAGTCCGGTCACCGGCGCGACGGTGGCCCCCAGCCCGATGCCGGCCGCCGCGGCCGCGACGATCGAGTCGGGCCACACCAGCGGCAGCAGCGCGGTCGCGCCCTCGAACGCGTAGCAGCCCACGATCGCGGCGCGCAGCCCGTGGCGGCGCGCCAGCGCGTGCCAGACGACGATCGCGGGCAGCATCGCCGCACCGACCAGCACCCACACCCAGGACGCGGCCGCCGCCGGATAGCCGGCCGCGCGGACCATCGCCGGCAGGTAGGTCGCATGGATCACGTAGCCCAGGCCGAAGAGGCCGTAGGCGATGACGGTGGCGCGGTAGGCACGCGGCGCGCGCGCCGGGGCCGGTTCGGACGGCGCGGCCGGACCGGCTGGAGCGGCCGGAGCCGACGACGGGGGCATGGGCGCGGACGTCGCGGGCCCGCCCGTCCCCA
>JBAXJZ010000127.1:0-9284 GCA_037137595.1 Burkholderiales bacterium
CGACGCCGCCATCGGGCGCGCCGCGGCGGCCGGTCGCTGCGGCGGCTGCACCAGCACGCGTTCCCGCGGGCCGTCGGCCAGCACCTTGCCGCCCTCGACCACGATCAGCCGGTCGGCCGCGTTGACGAGCGACATGCTGTGGGTGGCGACCACCAGCGTGCGGCCCTTCGACCAGGCGCGCAGCCGCGAGACGATCCCGGCCTCGGTCGCCTGGTCCAGCCCCACGGTCGGCTCGTCGAGCAGCACCACCGGCGGGCTCGCGACCAGCGCGCGCGCCAGCGCGATCACCTGCCGCTGGCCGCCCGAGAGGTTCGCGCCGCCGGGCAGCAGCTTCTGCGACAGCGACAGCTCGCCGTTGGCGATCCACTGGTCCAGGCCGGAGACCTGCAGCGCCTCGGCGAAGCGCTCGGCGCTCACGTGCGCCTCGGCGCCGGCGAGGATGTTCTCGGCGAGCGAGCCCTCGAACAGCACCGCCTCCTGCGGCTTGATGCCGATCCGCAGGGCACGCAGCTCGGGCGGCCAGTCGGCGATCGAGTGGCCGTCGAGCATCGCCTCGCCGCGCGAGGGCCGCAGCAGGCCGGCGATCAGCTTGAGCACCGTGCTCTTGCCGGCGCCCGGCTTGCCGAGCAGCACGACGAACTCGCCCGGGGCGATGTCCAGGTTCAGGTTCTCGATCAGCGGGCGCGACGGATCGTGCTCGAAACGCACGTTGCGCAGCGACAGCCGGTTGCCCTTCGCGCTGAACTGCGCGGCGGCGGCGTCGATCGCGGCCGGCGCGGACTCGGTGTCGGCCACCAGCTCGTCGAGCTGGCGCGACGCGCGGCGCAGCTCGCCCCAGCGGGAGGCCATCTGAGTCAGGCCGGCCAGCATCGCGACCGCGCGCGCCGACAGCATCGACGACGCGATCAGGCCGCCGACCGACAGCTCGCGGGCCTCGATCAGGTAGACGCCGGTCGTCAGCACGCCGATCGAGCACAGCGTCACCGCGCTGCCGGTCACGTGGTGGGCGAGGTGGTGCCAGTAGCGGCCGCGGGCCTGCGCGACCGCGGCCTGCTCGGCGAGCTGGCCGAAGCGGCGCGAGAACGCGTTGCGCAGCCAGGTCGCGCGGACCACTTCGCCGGCGCCGAGCGTCTCGGCCAGCACGGCGACCTTGCGGGTCTGCGCCTGCGTGGCGAGCTCGCCGTACTTCTGCGACGGCCCGTGCAGCGCGACGTGGGCCGTGATCATCAGCAGGCAGGTGACGATCGGCACCCAGACCACCGGCCCGGCGACCACGCCGACGATCACCAGGAACAGCAGCACGTAGGGGATGTCGGCGAGCGCGAGCAGCCAGGTCGACGACAGCACGTCGCGCGCCGACGCGAGGTCGCGGTAGCGCGCGAGCATCGTGCCCACCGACGGCATGGCGCCGCGCTGCTCGAAGAGCCGGGCCATCAGCCGCCGCTCGCTGCGTGCGTCCATCCGGCAGGCGACGGTCTCGACGGTGTGCGTGCGCACCGACTTCAGCACCAGCTCGAGCACCACGGCCATCGACAGGCCGATCGCCAGCGCCCACAGCGTCTCGGTGATGTGGTTGCCCACGACCTTGTCGTAGACCAGCATCGAGAACAGCGGCAGCATCACCGCGACGGCGTTGATCATCACGCCGGCGAGCGCGAGCTCCACCAGCCGCCCGCGGTACTCGCGCAGGAACGGCAGGAACTTCGGCTGGTTGCCGGTCGAGGTCGCGACCCGCGGCGTCAGGTCCTGCGACGGGCGCACCGACAGGATGCGGCGGATCCGGGACGGCTCTAGCGTGGACAGGTGGGCGAGCGCGTCGCCCTCGCCGGCCCACAGCGCCGCGGCGCCCTGCCGGCAGTCGACCATCAGCCAGCCCGACTCGACCTCGATCAGCAGCAGGTGCGCCGAGGTCCCGAGCGCCGCGTCGAGCGAGGTGCCGGCATCGGCGAGCGTGAGGTCCGCGCTGCGGCGCAGCCAGACCGCGAGCTGCCGGTCGAAGCGTCGGTCGTCGCCGGTCGGACCCGCCGCCGCCCAGGCGGGCAGCGGCGGCGCCTTCTCCGCCGCGAGCTTGCGGAGCGCCACCTGCAGCACCGTGCCGATCGGCACCGGCCTTGCGGACCCCGATCCCGGGGCGGTCGCCGCCGCCCGTTGATCGGCCGGAATCGGCGGGTCCGCCTGCGGCGGTCCGTCGGTCCGGGGTGCTGCGCTCGGCTGGTCGGTCATGAGGTCAGGTAGTTGATCTGGGCGATCTGCTGGGTCCGGGCCGCGTCCGAATAGATGATCGTGGCGCCGGCGGTCTCGACCGTGTAGGAGTCGGTCACGTTGACGAAGTCACCGTTGTCCGCCCGGAGGGTCAGCACCGAAGCGTTGCCCTGACCCACCAGCGCCTGCACGTCCGCAGCCGAGATGGTGACGGTCTGGACCGCCCCGTCCCGGATGCCGATCTGCTCAATGGAGGTCGCGACCTGCTGACCGGAGCCGTTGTTGCCCGTCAGATACGACAGGTTGACCGAGCTGCCGCCCGCCAGACCGGTGACTTCCAGCGCGTCGTAGCCGCTGCCGCCGTCGACCCGGTTCAGGTTGGCGCCGCCGCCGAAGACCTGGTCGGCGGAGACCCAGAAGGTGTCGTTGCCGCCGTTGCCGGCGAGCGTGTCCGCGCCGCCGCGGGCGTAGATCCAGTTGTCGGCGTTGTTGCCGGTCAGCGTGTCGGCGAAGCTGGTGCCGGCGATGCCCTCGACGCCGCCCAGCACGAAGCCGCTCGCGAGGCCGGCGCTGACCTGGGTCGTCAGGTTGAGGTTGACCGTCACCCCGGCGAGCGACTGGCCGAAGTCGATCGTATCGAAGCCGCCGTTGCCGTCGAAGCGCTGCAGCCCGGTCGAGGCCACGACGGTCTCGTTGGCGTCGCCGCCCCAGACCCGCTCGATGTTGATCATGCGGTCGCCGTTCGTCGGGCCGCCGCCGGTGGCGGCGGTGCCGTCGACGTACAGCGTGACCCAGTCCCGGTAGTCGGACCAGCCGGCCGCGTCGTAGGTGTCGTAGCCCGCGCCGCCGTCGACGGAGTCCGAGCCGTAGTCCGGCCGGATCCAGTCGTCGCCGCCGCCGGCGTTGATCGTGTCGTTGCCGCCGAGACCGTAGAACTCCTCGCTCGTGTTCGAACCGGTGAGCGTGTCGCCGTAATCCCAGCTGCCGACGAGTCGCTCGATCGAGATCAGCGTGTCGCCGTTCGCGAAGCCGGTGCCGACCTGTGCGGTGGACAGCGACAGGTCGACCTGGACCGCCGCGTTCGAGCTCTCGTAGCTGACGATGTCGCTGCCCGCGCCGCCGTCGATGTAGGTGACCGACCCGCCGAGGTAGAACGTGTCGTTGGACGACGAGCCGATCCAGCGCTCGATGCCCGAGTAGGTGTCGCCCGACGCATCGCCCGAGTAGCCCCACATCGACCGCAGGTCGACACCGACCGCGCCACCGCCCGCGTAGGTGACGGTGTCGACGCCGAGGCCGCCGACCAGCGTGTCGGCGCCCGCGCCGCCGTTCAGCGTGTCGTCGCCGGCACCGCCGTCGAGCAGGTCGTCGCCCGCGGCGCCGGACATCGAGTCGTTGCCGCCGAGGCCGTACAGCAGGTTCGACGAACCGTTGCCGACGATCGTGTCGGCGAGGCCCGAGCCCTCGATGCCCTCGATGTTCAGGTACTGGTCGCCGGTCTGCCAGCCGGTGCCGGTCTGGGTCGCCAGCGTGAGGTCGATCGTCACCGCCGAGGTCGCGAAGCGGTAGCTGGCGAGGTCGGTGCCGGCGCCGCCTTCGATCACGTTCGCCACCGACGACGCGCCGAGCGTGTCGTCCCAGCTCGTGCCGGTCAGGTTCTCGACGTTGACCAGCGTGTCGCCGGCGGAGTCGCCGTAGGCGGCGACGGTGCCGTCCAGCCAGGCGATGATGCCGACCCCCGCGGTGCTGGTCGAGTAGTCGGCCCGGTCGGTGCCGTTGCCGCCGTCGAGGCGGTCCGAGCCGGCCCCGCCGATCAGCACGTCGTTGCCGTCGCCGCCGGACAGCGTGTTGGCGCCGTCGTTGCCGATCAGGGTGTCGGCGTAGATCGAGCCGCGGATGTTCTCGACGTCGACCAGCACGTCGCCGACCGCGGTGCCGCCGCCGCCCTGGGCCCCGGTCAGGCGCAGGTCGACGGTGACCGCCGCGTTCGACAGCGAGTAGTCCGCGACGTCGACGCCATCGCCGCCGTTGAGCGTGTCGCTGCCCGCGCCGCCGTCGAGCACGTCGTCGCCGAGGTTGCCCAGCAGCAGGTCCGCGCCGCCGCCGCCGCGCAGCGTGTCGTTGCCGGCGTCGCCGTCGATCGTGTTCGCGTTGCCGTCGCCGGTCAGCAGGTCGCCGTACGCGGAGCCCTGCATGTTCTCGAAGTTCGACAGCACGTCGCCGGCCTCGTCGCCGGTGCCGCCCTGCGCGGTCGCGAGGCTGAGGTCGACGGTGACGGCGCCGCCCGCGGTCATGTAGCTGACGGTGTCGACGCCGGCGCCGCCGTCGAGCGTGTCGGCGCCGCCGCGGCCCTCGAGGACGTCGTTGCCCACGCCGCCCCGCAGCAGGTTGGTCGCCACGTTGCCGCGCAGCGTGTCCGCGTTGTCCGAGCCGGTCAGGTTCTCGATGCCGATCAGCACGTCGCCCGCGGCGTCGCCGCCGGTCTGCGCCCACGGGATGTTCAGGTCGACCGTGACCGCCGAGCCCGAGAGCGCGTAGGTCGCCGTGTCGATGCCGTTGCCGCCGATCAGCGTGTCGGCGCCCGCCAGGCCCTGCAGCGTGTCGTTGCCGTCGCCGCCGGTGATCACGTTGTCGCCGGTGGCGCCGATCAGCGTGTCGTCGAAGTCCGAGCCGGTGACGTTCTCGAAGTTCGTCAGCACGTCGCCGTTCTGGTTGCCGACGCCGGTCTGCGTGGCCAGACGCAGGTCCACCGTCACCGCGGCGCCCGCGGTCGCGTAGCTGACCGTGTCGAGGCCCAGCCCGCCGTCCAGCGTGTCGGCGCCGGAGCCGCCGTCGATCGAGTCGTCGCCGCCGCCGCCGACGATCACGTTGCCGCCCGCCCCGCCGATCAGCGTGTCGGCCTGGATCGAGCCGGTCAGGTTCTCGATGTTGGAGATCACGTCGCCGGCGCCGTCGCCGCCCGAGATCTGGGCGGTCGCGAGACGCAGGTCGATCGACACGCCGATCGCGGAGTTCTGGTAGCTCAGCGTGTCGGTGCCGGCACCGCCGTCGATGCCGTTGGCCGCCAGCGAGGCGAGGATCGTGTCGTTGCCGGCCGAGCCGATCACGTTCTCGATGTTGACCAGCACGTCGCCCTGCGCGTCGCCGCCCGTCTGCGCGCCGCTGGAGGCGAGGTCCACGGTCACCGCGGAGCCGGAGCTCGCGTAGCTCGCGGTGTCGCTGCCCTCGCCGCCGTCCAGGGTGTCGGCGCCGGCGCGGCCGACGAGCACGTCGTTGCCGCCCGAGCCCATCAGCACGTTGTTGCCGCCGTCACCGAACAGCGTATCGGTGAAGGCCGAGCCCGACGCGTTCTCGAAGCCGCTCAGCACGTCACCCGACGCGTCGCCGTTCGAGACCTGCGCGGTCGACAGCGAGAGGTCGACGGTCACGCCGAACGACGAGGTGGTGTAGTCGACGGTGTCGGTGCCGATGCCGCCGATCAGCGTGTCGTTGCCGACCCGGCCCTCGATCACGTCGTCGCCGGTGCCGCCGGTGATCACGTTGTCGGCCGCGTTGCCGCGCAGCGTGTCGGACAGGTTCGTGCCGACCAGGTTCTCGATGCCGAGCAGCACGTCGCCCTCGGCCTCGCCGCCGGACTGGGCCAGCGGCAGCGACAGGTCGACGTTCACCAGCGTGGTCGAGTTCGCGTAGGTGACCGTGTCGACGCCGTTGCCGCCGTTGATCGTGTCGGCGCCCGCCAGGCCTTCCAGCGTGTCGTTGCCGTCGCCGCCGGTGATCACGTTGTCGCCCGTCGTGCCGATCAGCGAGTCGTTGAAGGCCGAACCGGTGACGTTCTCGAAGTTGGTCAGCACGTCGCCGAACGGGTCGCCGGCGCCGGTCTGCGTCGTGAGCCGCAGGTCCACCGTCACCGCCGCGCCCGACGTCGAGTAGCTGACGGTGTCGAGGCCCGCGCCGCCGTCGAGCGTGTCGGCGCCCGTGCCGCCCTCGACCACGTCGTTGCCGCCGCCGCCCCGGATGACGTTCGCGCCCGCGCCGCCGATCAGCGTGTCGGCCTGGCCGGAGCCGGTCAGGTTCTCGATGTTCGAGATCGTGTCGCCGGCGCCGTCGCCGGCCGACACCTGCGCGGTCGCGACCCGCAGGTCGATCGTCACGCCGATCGCCGAGTTCTGGTAGCTCAGCGTGTCGGTGCCCGCGGCGCCGTCGATGACGTTCGCCGCCGCCGACGCGATGATCGTGTCGCCCTGCGCCGAGCCGATGATGTTCTCGACGTTGATCAGGACGTCGCCCTGCGCGTCGCCGCCGGTCTGGGCGGCGCTCGAGCCCAGGTCGACGGTCACCGCCGTGGCGGACAGCGTGTAGTCGGCGGTGTCGCTGCCGTCGCCGCCGTCGAGCGTGTCGGCGCCGCCGAGACCCTCGAGCGTGTCGTTGCCGCCCGCGCCGAGCAGGCCGTCGCCGCTGCTGCCGCCGCGCAGCGTGTCGTTCTGCGCCGAGCCCGACACGCGTTCGAAGCCGCTGAGCACGTCGCCCGACGCGTCGCCGGCCGAGTTCTGCGCGGTCGCCAGGCCGAGGTCGACATAGACGCCCTGCGCCGAGCTCGCGTAGTCGACGGTGTCGACGCCGTTGCCGCCGGTCAGCGTGTCCGCGCCGGCGCGGCCCTCGATCACGTCGTCGCCGTCGCCGCCGGTGATCACGTTCGCCGCCGCGTTGCCCCGCAGGGTGTCGGCGACGGCCGTGCCGATCAGGTTCTCGATGGCGACCAGGACATCGCCCTCGGCGTCGCCACCGGTCTGGGCCCAGCCCTGCGACAGGTCGACGTTCACCGCGGCGCCGGAGTTCGCGTAGGTGACCGTGTCGGTGCCGTTGCCGCCGTTGATCGTGTCGGCGCCCGCCAGGCCTTCCAGCGTGTCGTTGCCGTCACCGCCGGTGAGGACGTTGTTGCCGGTCGAACCGATCAGCGTGTCGTTGAAGGCCGAGCCGGTGACGTTCTCGAAGTTGGTCAGCACGTCGCCGGTCTGGTCGCCGGTGCCGGTCTGCGTCGTGAGCCGCAGATCCACCGTCACCGCCGCCCCCGCCGTCGCGTAGCTGACGGTGTCGAGGCCCACGCCGCCGTCGAGCGTGTCCGCGCCCGCGCCGCCGTCGATCGAGTCGTCGCCCGCGCCGCCGCGGATCACGTTGTTGCCGGTGCCGCCGATCAGCGTGTCGGCCTGGCCGGAGCCGGTCAGGTTCTCGATGTTCGAGATCGTGTCGCCGGCGCCGTCGCCGGCCGACACCTGCGCGGTCGCGACCCGCAGGTCGATCGTCACGCCGATCGCCGAGTTCTGGTAGCTCAGCGTGTCGGTGCCCGCGCCGCCGTCGATGACGTTCGCCGCCGCCGACGCGATGATGGTGTCGCCCTGCGCCGAGCCGACGAGGTTCTCGACGTTGATGAGAATGTCGCCCTGCGCGTCGCCGCCGCTCTGCGCGGTGCTCGAGCCCAGGTCGACGGTCACCGCGGTCGAGGCGGCATAGCTGACCGTGTCGCTGCCCTCGCCGCCGTCGAGCGTGTCCGCACCGCCGCGGCCCTCGAGCGTGTCGTTGCCGCCGCCGCCGGTCAGCACGTTGGCGCCGATGGTGCCGCGCAGCGTGTCGCCGAAGGCCGAGCCCGACGCGTTCTCGAAGCCGCTCAGCACGTCGCCCGAAGCGTCGCCGGTCGAGGTCTGCGCCGTCGCGACGTTCAGGTCGACCGTCACGCCCTGGGCGGAGCTGGTGTAGTCGACGGTGTCGACGCCGTTGCCGCCGGTCAGCGTGTCCGCGCCGGCACGGCCCTCGATCACGTCGTCGCCGTCGCCGCCGACGATCACGTTGGCCACGGACGTGCCGCGCAGCGTGTCGGCCTGGGCCGAGCCGGTGAGGTTCTCGATGCCGACCAGCACGTCGCCGTCGCCGTGGCCGCCGCTGACCTGGCCGCCGACCAGCGTCAGGTCGATGGTGACCCCGCCGGTCGAGTTCGCGTAGGTGGCGGTGTCGGTCCCGTTGCCGCCGTCGAGGGTGTCGGCGCCGGCCAGGCCTTCCAGCACGTCGTTGCCGTCGCCGCCGCTGATCGCGTTGGCGTTGCCGTCGCCGGTCAGGGTGTCGGCCTGCGCCGAGCCCGCGAGGTTCTCGATGTTGATCAGGACGTCGCCGGAGGCGTCGCCGGTGGAGGTCTGCGCACCGGTCACCAGCAGGCTCACCGTGACCGCCGCCGTGGAGTTCGCGTAGCTCGCGGTGTCGACGCCCGCGCCGCCCTCGATGGTGTCGGCGCCGCCCCGGCCTTCCAGCACGTCGTCGCCGGCGCCGCCGTTCAGCAGGTTCACGCCGCTGCTGCCGCGCAGCGTGTCGTTCTGGCCGGAACCGGTGAGGTTCTCGACGTTCGCCAGCACGTCGCCCGAGGCGTCGCCGAGCGACACCTGCGCCGTGGCCAGGCTGAGGTCGACGGTCACGCCGAGCGTGGAGTTCTGGTAGCTGACGGTGTCGGTCCCGACGTTGCCGTCGATCGCATTGGCGACCGACGACGCGATGATCGTGTCGGCGAACAGCGAACCGGTCAGGTTCTCGATGTTCTGCAGGATGTCGCCCGCCGCGTGCCCGCCGCTCTGCGCGGCCGACGAGCCCAGGTCCACCGTCACACCCAGGTTCGAGTTCGCGTAGGTGACGCGGTCGATGCCGGCGCCGCCTTCGATCGTGTCGGCCCCGAGCAGGCCTTCCAGCGTGTCGTCGCCGGCGCCGCCGTCGATCAGGTTGGCGTTGCCGTCGCCGGTCAGCGTGTCGGCCTGCGCCGAGCCGCTCAGGTTCTCGAAGTTCGAGATCACGTCGCCGGTGGCGTCGCCGGTCGCGCCGGTGAAGCCGCTGTTCAGGGACACGGTGACGCCCGCCGCCGAGCTCGCATAGCTCAGCGTGTCGGTGCCCGCGCCGCCGTCCAGCGTGTCGGAGCCCGCCCGACCCTCGATGACGTCGTCGCCCGCGCCGCCGGTGATCGCGTTCGCGCTCGCGCTGCCGCGCAGCGTGTCGGCGAAGCCCGAACCCGTGAGGTTCTCGACGTTGCTCAGCACGTCGCCGGTGCCGTG
>JBAXJZ010000128.1:0-9279 GCA_037137595.1 Burkholderiales bacterium
AGCAGGGTGACCGCGAGGTTGGTCCGCTGGTTCAGCGAGCGCATGCCGACGAGGTCCTGCTGCGACTGCAGCCGGCTCAGCTCGGGCTGGATCACCTGGTTGACGGTCACGCGGATCAGCGTCTGCAGCGGGCTGAAGACGGCGGCGATCGAATAGAGACCGAACTGCGCCGCGGAGAACAGGCTGGCGACCAGCCACTGGTCGAGCCGCGAGCGCAGCAGGTAGAGCGCGCCCGAGATCCCCACCGGCAGCGAGTAGGCGTACTGCTCGCGCAGGGTGTCGCGCCCGGGGCGCGCCGTGCCGACGTAGCGCCGCACAGCGATGCCGCAGACCGTGGCCTTGAGCACCGACACCGCCACGTGCGCGAGCAGCACCGGCTCCCAGGTCTGCCAGATCGCCGCGGCGCCGAGCACCGAGACCACGCGCAGCGCGGTGAACGACAGGTTCGTCCGCGCCTGCGCGGGAATGGCCTGCTGCGCGACGAACAGGTAGTCGAGCACCGAGGCCGTGACCCAGAGCCCGACGAAGACGATCGCCGGCCAGCCGAGCGGGTGCGTGTCGCCCTGCAGGTGGAGGAACAGGGCCGCGCCGGCGGCCGCCACCAGGCCCGCCGCGGTCATGTGCAGCATCGCCTGCAGCACGTAGGCCGAGGAGCGCGCGCGGTCCGACCGCGGCAGGAAGTAGTAGAGGCTCTGCGGCACGCCGAGCGCGAGCACGCCCGGCAGCGTGCCGGCGATCAGCCACAGCGTGCGGTACAGGCCGAAGCCGGTGTCGTCCAGCAGGCGTACCAGCAGGATCGGGATCGCGACCTGCGCGAACAGGTCGGCCGCGGTCGCGACGCCCATGGACGCCACGGACTTCCCGAGCGCCAGCGCCCGCGGGGACGACGGCTTATCGGTCGGGGTCGACATGACGGATGCGGTCGGCTCCATGGAGGCGCTCGGGGTCGCGGGCTGCGTGCGGCGGCGGGAACAGGGACGGGACGGCGCGCAGCGGCGTTCGCGGATTCCGCGACGGCACGTGCGCGACCGGTCGAGTGCCGATGATCCGCCGGCGGGCCCCGCCGGCGCGAGGAACTTGTTCTCCCGGACGGTCCGCCCGGATGGCCGTGACCGCAGCGGGAGCGCATGCTGCCGAACGCCGACCGTGCCGGGCATCGCGACGCGCGCGCCGCGTCATGCGGCGTCGTCCCCGGGACGGCGGCGCGCGCGCCGGGCGGCGCGCCAGGTCAGCACCGCGGTCAGTGCCGACATCGCGAACCACTGCACCGCGTAGCCGTGGTGGCGATCGACGCCCGCGCCGGGCTGGACCCAGTCGCGCAGCAGTCCGTCGTCGAGCGCGGAGGTCTGCCGCAGCACGAAGGCGGCGGACCCCGGCCCCTGTGCCCGGCGCCAGGCCTCGAGGTCGAAGCGCTGCACGACGCGCGCGCCGGGCGCCTGGCCCGGGTCGTCGTCGCCCAGCACGATCGGCTGCGGCAGCGTCGCGAGCACGAGCCCCTCGATGCGGACGGGGTCCGCGGGCGTCGCGAAATCGAGCGGTCGGCGGCGGTCGCGCAGGTCCCGCGCGACCCAGCCGCGCAGCACCATGATCGGCGGGCCGCCGGACTCGCTCCGCAGCGGCGTCAGCACGTGGAATCCGGCCACGCCGCCGTGCGTGCGGTTGTCCAGCAGCAGTGTCCCCGACGGATCGAAGCGACCCTCGAGTTCGAGGCGGCGCCCGTCCACGTCGGCCGGCGGCGGCCACGCGCCGCGGACCTGCAGCGGCGGCGCGACGAGGGCGGCGTCCCGTCCGGCCTGCGCCTCGGCCTTTTCGGCGGCGCGTCGAAGCTGCCAGACACCGAGCGACGCGGTGAGGACGATGACGGCCGTCGCGGCGGCCAGGGCGATGCGGTGGGACTTCACGGGTGCGCGGTCCGTCGACCGGGCGCCGCGGCGAGGCCGATGGGCGCCGCGGCGCGCGGCCCGGTGGGAAGGAGAGGCGTCGATGCTACCCCGAGAGCGATCCGGACCCCGCCGTGGCGAGCCGGTGCGTGGCGCCGCGGGCACCGGCCGACGCCCGCGGCGCGGGCTCCGAGTCGCCCGAGACGAACCACGCGCCGTCCGACGGCGCACCCGCCGGCTCCCGGACGGCCGAAGCCGCGACGAAGGTCGGCACGGCGGTGCGGAAGGTGCCGTCGTTCAGCAGCGTGCTGAAGAGCACCGACCCGTCGTCGTCGATCGCGGTCGCGTACCGGATCCAGCGTCGGTCGGCCGCCGACCGCACCAGGTGCTGGCAGGCATCGCGGCTCGCGCCGAACACCAGCGGGCCGACGGCGAGCGACGCTCCGCGCAGCACCGGATGACGGATCACCAGCGAGGCCGCGGCGATCGCGATCACCGTATCGGCCGCCAGCGCACGAAGCGGGCCGAGGTTCGCTGGGTTCGCCTCCGCCCAGCGCAGCAGCCCGGTGAACATCGAACGCGGCGACGCGCCGACCCGCGACAGGTGACGACCGAACGCCTGCCGGTCCTCCAGGCTCGTGACCCGCGCGTGGATCTCCGCCGGCGACACGTCCAGGAACCTCTCGAACTCGTCGATCGGTGCCGTCGGCCGGGCGTCGACGGGCAGCAGTTGCAGGTAGTCGAAGTCCACGCACTCGACGCAGTAGCGCAGCAGCTGCATCACGCCGCCGTTCAGGCGCCTCGGGCGGAACCCGCCGGTCAGCGGGGCCGAAGCGTAGTCGATGTTGGGTGCCTGCGGCCGGGGCTGGCCCGCGTCGCCGCCGTCGATCACGTGCACCACCAGCTTGCGGCCGTCGAGCCGTTCGGCGAGGCGCGCGACCGCGGGCAGTTCGTCGGCGCGCACGCAGGTCGCGAAGACGACTTCGGGCGGCCTGACCGCGGGCAGGGCGGCAGCCGCCGGGGAGCCGGCGTGCCGACGACCGATCATCTCGACCCGGATCGGCGCGTTCGGGGCACCGGGGAACTTGCGCGCGAACCATGCGCGGCTGTCGAGCAGCGCCCCCAGGTCGCTCGAGCGGAACGTGCGCGGGTTGCCGCGGTCGTTGAAGATGTTGACGAAGTGGTTCGACGGTCCGATCGGGCGGCCCGCGTTGCCGAGCAGCGTCGCGAAGACCAGCTCGTCGGTGTTGTCGAGGCGACTGAAGTGCCGCACGATCGCCGGATCGGACGCGTGCCGCACGAGCTGCTCGCACAAGGCGCGATCGGCGCTGAACCAGACGCTGCCGACGAAGGCGCGGCGGTCCGGCCCGAACGGGGCGTGGCTGACGAGGGGATGCGCGAACACGCGCACGATCGCCGCGGCCAGGGCCTTCGTCACCCGGGTGCGCAGCGCACGGGCGCGCACGTCCGAGAGCACGGCGAGTCCGAAGGGCTGGACCCGCTCGGCGGCGCGGCCGAAGTACAGCTCGCGGGCGGCCCGCAGCACCCGCTGCCGCAGGCTGCCGTGGGGCGCGTACATGCGCCACGCATAGTTGACGTGGAAGTCGCGGTCGGACGCGAGATCGATCAGGTCCATGTTGCCCGCGTACCCGCTCGCGGCGATGTGCTCCGCGAACTCGTCGGCGGGGCGCAGCGGCAGGCAACTCGGGCTGATGAGCTGGAAGTGGTCGAACTCGAAGTGCTCGAGGGCGTAACGGACAACGGAGAGCACGGCGAGGCACATGCCCCAGGTACCCCAGCCGGTGCTGTGGACGTCGGGGACGAAGTGCAGGTTCGGCCGGTCGACGCGCAGCCCGGGCTGCTTCTCGATGTCGTGGTGGATCACCACCGGCCGGCCGCCGAGCGTGTCGATCAGCTGCTCGATGGTATCGGCGCGCTCGAGCGCCGAGATCATCCCGTAGACGATGCGCGGGCCGGTCGGCGGCGACCCCACCGCGGTCGGACGCCCCGGCGTCGGCTGCCACATGCCGTCAGGCCCCGGCGGTCGCCATCCGCGGCGCGCAGGCGCGGGAGGCGTCGACGACGGCGTCGACGACCCGCTTGAGCATCTCGTCGTTCAGATCCTCCCAGAGCGGCAGGCTCACCACCCGCTCGCCGAGCGTCCGGGTCATCTCGAGGTCGCCGGCGGGCGCATCCTGGAACTGCGGGTGCTCGTGGCAGGGCGGCACGAAGTAGCGGCGCAGCTCGATGTTGCGATCGGCCGCGATGCGCATCAGGTGGTCGCGCGCCGGGACGTCCGGCGCCAGCAGCGGCAGCCACTGGTAGGCGGCTTCGCCCCGCACGCCCTGGAGCGACCAGCCCTGCTCGAGCAGGCCGGTCTCGCGCAGCATCGCCACGTACCGCTGGTACAGGGTCTTGCGCCGCGCGACGACCTCGGGGAAGTGGTCGAGCGTGGCCAGCGCGACGGCTGCGCCCAGCTCGGACAGCTTGGCGTTCAGGCCCAGGCCGATCGACTCGCGGCCACCGTCGAACCAGTAGTTCGACGCCAGCTTCATCCGCTTGATGCTGTTCATGTCGGCGCTGTAGACGAGGCCGCCCTCGCCGATCGGGAAGGCCTTCGTTGCGTGGAAGCTGAACACCACCGCGCCGCTGAAGCCGGTCCCGAACTGACGGCGGCCGAGCGACGTGCCGAAGCACGGCGCCGCGTCGACCACGACCGGCACGCCGGAGCGGATCAGCATCTCGTAGGGACGCAGGTCCATGTGGGTCCCGCAGGTGGCGTACGGCACCACCACGGCCGCCTCGCGACCGAGTTCGTCGAGCGCGCGGCGCAGCTTGGTCTGGTCGAGCACCCACTCCTCGGGATCGACATCGACGAAGTACGGCTCGAGGCCGCACCACTGCGCGGCGAGCGGCGTCGCGGCGAAGGTGAAGCTCGGCATGACCGCGTAGCGCGCGTTCGGCCGCTTCTGATCCGAGATGGCGAGCATCAGCCCGAGGGTCGCGTTGCAGACCGTCGTCGCCGCCCCCTCGCCGCCCATCCATTCGTCGACGACCCGCTTCTCGAAGCGCGTGTTCAACGGACCGAAGTTCGTGTACTGCCGCGCCGCGTCCATCTCCTTCAGCAGCGGCGCGTAGTCCTCGAGTTCGACGAGCCTGGGTCGGAGGAAGGGTACCTTGTCCATGTGTCGGTCCTGGAAGGCGGAGACAGGGGTCAGGCCGAGACGGGCTCGGCCGGAATGGCGCCGGCATCGACGACGCCCGCGCGCGCCAGGGCGCGCAGGCGAACGCCTGCGGTCGGGTCGTCGGGGAACTTTCGTGCGATGAAGCGGTCGGTGGCGAAGATGCGGTCGAGGTCCACGTCGCGGATCCAGTACGGGCTGCCGAACGGATCGAAGTCGTTGACGGCGTGCACCGCGGGCCCGACCTTGAACGGCGAGTTCGCGAGCAGGGTCGGGAACAGCATCTCGTCGACGATCTTCAGGTGCGCGAAGTAGCCGCGGATCGGATCGCTGTGCCGGATCCGGACCAGGTACTCGCAGACGCGGCGGTTCATGCCGATCCACAGGCTGCCGATCATCGGGCGGAACGTCGGGCCGAAGGGATTGCTGCCGAGCCAGCCTCGCGCGGCCGCGTAGGTGGCGCCGAGCGCCAGGCGGTCGACGACGTCCAGGCCGCGCGCGTCCCGCTCGGGCGTGCGCCGCCACATCGACAGCGAACACGTCTGCTCGAGGATCGCGTCGGACCCGAAGTAGTGCTTGCGCAGTCGGCCGAGCGCCCGGTACTTCAGCGAATCGCCGTAGGCATAGGCGCGGCAGCCGAAGTTCATCAGCGTCTGCTCGTCCCGCTCGACCTCGAACATGTCGCCGTGGATGTCATGCGGGCTCGCCTCGAGGAAGGCCTCGAGCTCCGAGACGGGCCGGATCGGCAGGCAGGTCGGGCTCAGCAGGTGCAGGTAGTCGAACTCGAGGTTCCGCAGCGCGTGATCGATCGTGTGGAAGATCCCGCGCGACAGCCCCCACGAGCCCCAGCCGGTCACCGTGGGGTCGGGCACGAACCTCACGTTCGGACGATCCACGCGGAAGTCCTGCCGCTTCGTGAAGTCGTGGTGGACCAGCACCGTGTGCGGCGCGAGGGCATCCGCCAGCTGGGCGACGGTGGCGCCCTGCTGGGTGGCGGACATGACGGCGAAGACGATGCGCAGGCTCATGATTCGCTACGGAGGATCCCGCAACACGACCTCCCGTTCGTGGCAGTTCGTCACATCCGCCGAACGTTGGGCGTGAGGACACGCTCCGGACTCATTCTCGAGGAGGATGGACGGCGCGCGTGCCGGCAGGAGGAGGCCTCGGCCACGCCTCGGCCATGATGCGCCGACGGCACCTCGATGTCACGATGCGGGGGCGGACGCGACCCCCCGTTTCGGTGAAGGAGGCCGCCGCGCTGGGCTGCGGCGCGGACCGGGAAACGAAAGGGCCGCGCGAGGCGGCCCTACGGGTGCACGGGCGAGGCCGGCGGCGCCGGCCCGCGGATCACAGCCAGTACACGATCACGTACAGGCCGAGCCACACCACGTCGACGAAGTGCCAGTACCAGGCGGCGCCTTCGAATGCGAAGTGATGCTCCGGCGTGAAGTGGCCCTTCAGCACGCGCATCAGCACGACGAACAGCATGATCGCGCCGATGGTCACGTGGAAGCCGTGGAAGCCGGTCAGCAGGAAGAAGGTCGAACCGAAGATCCCCGACGACAGCTTCAGGTTCAGGTCCTTGTAGGCGTGCGCGTACTCGAAGGCCTGGAAACCCATGAAGATGGCACCGAGCAGCACGGTGACGGCCAGCCAGAAGGCGGTCGCACCGCGCTTGTTGTCCTTCAGCGCGTGGTGCGCGATGGTCAGCGTGAGGCCCGAGGTCAGCAGCAGCGCGGTGTTGATCGTCGGGATCGGCCACGGGCCGATGGTCTGGAACGCGTCGATCGTGCCGGCCGGTCCCACGTTCGGCCAGGAGGCGCCGAAGTCGGGCCACAGGAACTGCTTGTGGTCCAGGTCGCCGAGCCACGGCATGGTGATCGACCGCGCGTAGAACAGCGAGCCGAAGAACGCCGCGAAGAACATCACCTCGCTGAAGATGAACCAGCTCATCGACCAGCGGAACGACGCGTCCACGCGCTCGTTGTAGAGGCCCTTCTCCGACTCGCCGGCGACGGTGCCGAACCAGCCGAACATCATGTAGAACAGGATCGCAAAGCCGATCAGCAGCGACCACGGGCCCCACGACGCGCCGTTGACCGTGCCCACGGCGCCGAAGCCCGAGAAGGCCATCGCGACCGAGCCCACCAGCGGCCACTGGGACGGCGACGGGATGAAGTAGTACGGGGCCGAGGTGTGCGCGCCTGCGCTCATGTTCTGTTCTCCCTCACGGATCATCGAATGGTGTCTGCGCCCGGACGGTTCACTTGACCACCATCCGGACGATCAGGATCAGCGTCGCGACGAAGGCCGCGGCCAGTCCGATGCCCACCCCGATCACCGCGATCGGGTTGAGCCGCTTCATGTCTTCCTCGTGTGCGCGCCCGCCCCGGACGCCGAAGAACGACGCGCCGACGGCCTTCACCGTCTGGAGCAGCGTCGCGCGCGGCGGCTGGCTCGGGCCGGCCATCATCCGCCGCGCTCCTCGCGCGACACGACGGTCTGGGGGGTGACGCCCGAACCGATCTCGAAGAAGGTGTACGACAGGGTGATCGTGCGCACGTCCGGCGGCAGCTTCGGGTCCACCACGAAGACGACCGGGAAGCGCCGGGTGGCGTTCGCCTCGAGCGCCTGCTGCTTGAAGCAGAAGCACTCGAGCTTGCGGAAGTATTCCGCCGAGACGCGCGGCGCGTAGCTCGGGATCGCCTGGCCCACCATCTCGCGCGGCTGGGTGTTCACCAGCTCGTATTCGACGGTGACGAGCTCGCCCGGATGCACGTCGACCGACACCTTCTCGGGCTTGAACCGCCACGGCCCGTGATGGTTCGCGTCGAACTCGACGGTGACCGTCCGCGTGGCATCGACCTGCGTGTTCTTGGCGAACTCGGCCGCGGTCGGGTCGACCTTGGTCAGCAGGTTGATGCCGGTGATCTCGCAGATCTTCTTGTAGAGCGGGACCATCGCGAAGCCGAAGCCGAACATCAGCACGGCCAGCGTCGCCAGCTTCGCGAGGGTCTGCAGGTTGAAGCGCCGCACCGGCGCGTCGGCGGGCCGGTTCATCCGAGGAACACCCGCTTGGCGATCACGCCGGCGAAGAACATGACCGCGACCGACAGCAGGATCAGCGCGGTCCGCAGGTTGGCGGGCTTGCGCGGGGCCTTGCTCGGGTCGTCGGTCATGCTCGTGCCGCTGTCTGGCTGGGCCGCTGGGTCACTTGACCGTGGGCGGGGTCTCGAACGAGTGGTACGGCGCCGGCGACGGCAGCGTCCACTCCAGGCCCTGGGGGTTGTCCCAGACCTGCGGCGTCGCCTTCTCGCCGCCCTTGATGCACTTCAGCACGCAGGCCAGGAAGATCAGCTGCGACAGGCCGAAGCCCAGCGCGCCGATCGAGGCCACCGCGTTGAAGTCGGCGAACTGCATCGGGTAGTCGGCGTAGCGGCGCGGCATCCCGGCCAGGCCGAGGAAGTGCATCGGGAAGAAGGTCACGTTGAACGTGATCATCGACGCCCAGAAGTGGAACTGGCCGAGCTTCTCGCTGTACATGTAGCCGGTCCACTTCGGCAGCCAGTAGTAGGTGCCGGCGAACAGCGCGAACAGCGAGCCCGCCACCAGCACGTAGTGGAAGTGCGCCACCACGTAGTAGGTGTCGTGCAGCTGGATGTCGAGCGGCGCCACCGACAGGATGATCCCGGTCAGGCCGCCGATGGTGAACACCCAGATGAAGCCGACCGCGAACAGCATCGGCGTCTCGAAGGTCATCGAGCCGCGCCACATCGTGGCCACCCAGTTGAAGATCTTCACGCCGGTCGGCACCGCGATCAGCATCGTCGCGTACATGAAGAACAGCTGGCCGGTGACCGGCATGCCGGTCGTGAACATGTGGTGCGCCCAGACGATGAACGACAGGATCGCGATCGACGCGGTCGCGTAGACCATCGAGCTGTAGCCGAACAGGCGCTTGCGCGAGAACGTCGGGATGATCTCGCTCACGATCCCGAAGGCCGGCAGGATCATGATGTAGACCTCGGGGTGCCCGAAGAACCAGAAGATGTGCTGGTACATCACCGGGTCGCCGCCGCCGGCCGGGTTGAAGAAGTTGGTGCCGAAGTGGCGGTCGGTGAGCGTCATCGTGATGGCGCCCGCCAGCACCGGCATCACCGCGATCAGCAGGTAGGCGGTGATCAGCCAGGTCCAGCAGAACAGCGGCATCTTCA
>JBAXJZ010000129.1:0-9258 GCA_037137595.1 Burkholderiales bacterium
CCTGCCCGCCGGCCGCGGCCGCGTCGAGGTCCACGCGGCCGACGCGGCCCGCCCCGAGACCTGGTGGGACGGCCGGCCCTTCGACCGGATCCTGCTCGACGCGCCCTGCAGCGCCTCCGGCATCGTCCGCCGGCACCCCGACGTCCGCTGGCTGCGCCGCCGTGGTGATATCGCCACACTCGTCCGGCAGCAGTCCCGATTGCTCGAGGCGCTTTGGCCGCTCCTGGGCCCGGGTGGTAAATTGCTCTACGTCACCTGCTCGGTGTTTCCCGACGAAGGGGAGGCGGTGATCCGGGGCTTCACCGAGACGCGTGCCGACTGCGCGCGCCAGCCGCTCGAGTGGGCATGGCCCGACGGCCGAAGGGAGCCGGTCGCCTGGCTGCTGCCGCAGTCCGGGCCGACGCGCGAGCATGACGGCTTCTTCTATGCCTGCCTGACCAAACGCCAGTGAAGCGACGCACCGCCATCGCGGCGCTGTCGACGGCAGCGCTGCTGGCCTGGTTGCCCGCCGCCCGTTCCGCCGACACGATCGACGTCCTGAACGTCGCCGTCGAGCCGTCCTCCGACGGCGAGGCCTGGCTGCTGTCGGCCGATTTCGCGCTGTCGCTGAGCCCGCAGCTCGAGGAGGCGGTGAGCAAGGGCGTGCCGCTCACCTTCCTCGTCGAGTTCGAGCTGATGCGTCCGCGCTGGTACTGGTGGGACGAGCGGACCGCGCTCGCCACCCAGACCCACCGGCTGTCCTATCATGCGCTGACCCGTCAGTACCGGGTGCTGCTCAACGGCGTGCCGCAGTCGTACACCACGCTGGCCGAGGCGCTCGAAGCGATGACGCGGCTGCGCGGCTGGCGGGTCACGCCGCGCGACCGCACGCGGCCCGGCACCGCCTACGAGGGCTGGATCCGCCTGCGGCTCGACACCAACCAGCTGCCCAAGCCCTTCCAGCTCACCGCGCTGACCAACCGGGACTGGAACCCGCAATCGGAATGGAAGCGGTTCCCCTTCTCGCCGGAGACGACCCCTCGAAGCGAACGGTGACGCGCGCGCTGCGCTACGCGCTGTTCGTGTCGGTCGCGCTCGCTGCGGTGCTGCTCGCGATGCTCGCGGTGGCCAGCGGCAACGACCGGCTGCTCGAGAGCCACTACGGGCTGCTGCTCGGTCTGAACGTCGCGATCGGCATCGCGCTGCTGCTGCTGGCCGGCGAGCTCGCGCGCCGGCTGTGGCAGCGCTGGCGCGCCGGCCTGTTCGGCACGCGGCTGATGATGCGGCTCGCGCTGGCGTTCATCGTGATGACGCTGGTGCCGGTCGGGCTGATCTTCGCGGTCGCGGTGCAGTTCCTCGGCCGCTCGGTCGAGTCCTGGTACGACGTGCCGATGGAGCGCGCGCTGGAGTCGGGCCTGACGCTCGGCCGCGCGTCACTCGACTCGCTGCTGCTCGACCTGCAGGGCAAGACCCGTTCGATGGCGGCCGAGCTCGCCGACGTGCCGCAGGGCCAGTGGACGGCCACGCTGAACCGGATGCGCGAGGGCGCCGGCGCGCAGGAGGCGGTGATCCTCGCCGGCAGCGGGCGGATCCTGGCCGCCAGCGGCGGCGGCTTCGCGCAGCTGCTGCCCGACCTGCCGTCGGCGGCGGCGCTGCGCCAGGCGCGCAACGCGCGGCTCTATTCCGCGGTCGAGCCGGTGGAGGCCGGCTCGGGCGGCGACGCGCGCGGGCTGAAGCTGCGCGTGATCCAGGCGATCCCGCAGGGCGGCCAGATCGGCGAGGAGATGAAGCTGCTGCAGCTCGTGCAGACCGTGCCGCCCACGCTCGCCGAGAACGCCGAGGCGATCCAGCAGGGCTGGCGCGACTACCAGCAGCTGTCGCTGTCCCGCGCCGGCCTGAAGCGGATCTTCCGGATCACGATGACGGTGACGCTGCTGCTCACCGTGTTCTCGGCGATCGCCGCGTCGTTCCTGCTGGCCGGCTGGATGACCGGTCCGTTGTCGATGATCGCGGCCGGCACGCGCGCCGTCGCCGAGGGCGACTTCCGCCCGGTGAAGGACTACACCGGCCGCGACGAACTCGGCGTGCTGACCAGCTCGTTCAACGCGATGACCCGTCAGCTCGAGGAGGCGCGCGCGCTGGTCGAGCGCAACCAGCAGGAGCTCGAGCGCGCGAACGCGCGGCTGGCGAGCGTGCTGGCGAACCTCACCGCGGGCGTGATCGTGCTCGACGAGGAGTTCCGCGTGTCGCTCGCGAACTCGGGCGCCGAGCGGATCCTCGAGGCGAGCGCCGACGCGATGACCGGGCTGCCGCTCGGCGAGCTGCCGCGGCTGGGCGAGGCGGCGCCGCAGATCCTCGCGGCCTTCGGCGAGCTCGAGGAGGACGCGCACAAGGGCTGGCAGCGGCAGCTGGCCTTCCGTCGCGATGCGCCCTTCGCCGAGCGACGCGCCGAGGCGCGACCCGACGACGCGCCGGCGCTCACGCTGCTGGTCCGCGGTGCGCGGCTGCCCAGCCCGCAGCGCGGCTGGCTGGTGGTGTTCGACGACGTGAGCGAGGTGGTCTCCGCGCAGCGCGCGGTCGCCTGGAGCGAGGTCGCGCGGCGGCTGGCGCACGAGATCAAGAACCCGCTGACCCCGATCCAGCTCGCCGCCGAGCGCATGCAGCACAAGCTCGCGCCCAAGCTGCCGCCCGCCGAGGCCGAGATCCTGTCGCGGAGTTCGCAAACGATTGTGAACCAGGTCGGCGCGCTGAAGCTGATGGTCGACGAGTTCCGCGACTACGCGCGGCTGCCTGCAGCCCGCATCGCGCCGCTCGACCTGAACGCGCTGGTGAGCGACGTGCTCGCGCTCTACGCGCCGATCGAGGCGGCCGGCCAACTGCGCGCCGAGCTCGCGCCCGGGCTGCCCGGGATCCTCGGCGATGCGACCCAGTTGCGTCAGGTGCTTGTCAACCTCGTGAAGAACGCACTGGAAGCGACGGAAAAACAGCCGTCCCGCGCGATCGGCGTGCTCACCGAGCCGATCCGGCGGGGCGGCGCCCTGACCGGCGTCAGGCTGGTCGTCCGCGACGACGGACCGGGCTTTCCGCCCGGCTCGATCGCCCGCGTCTTCGAGCCCTACGTGACCACCAAGCCCAAGGGCACCGGGCTCGGCCTGGCCATCGTGCGCAAGATCGTCGACGAGCACGGCGCCCGCATCGAGGCCGCGAACCGGGTGGACGACGGGGGCCACGTGATGGGCGCCGCGGTCAGTGTGGTATTTACGAGATTGGTGAAAAGCGACGACAATTGCGGCGCGCACACAACACTCGAAGCGAGCCAGCCGCCGGACGCCCATCCGGTCAGGCCGGCCGAGAGCTAGGAAGCCATGGCGGAAATTCTGGTCGTCGACGACGAGATCGGTATCAGGGAACTGCTGTCCGAGATCCTCGGCGACGAGGGGCACTCGGTCCATCTGGCCGAGAACGCCCAGCAGGCTCGGGAGGCCCGGGACCACAACGCGATCGACCTCGTCCTCCTCGACATCTGGATGCCCGACACCGACGGCGTCACGCTGCTGAAGGAGTGGGCCACCGGCGGGAAGCTGACGATGCCGGTGATCATGATGTCCGGCCACGCCACCATCGACACCGCCGTCGAGGCGACCCGGATCGGTGCGCTGGACTTCCTCGAGAAGCCGATCGCGCTGCAGAAGCTGCTGAAGGCGGTCGAGCAGGGCCTGGCCCGCGGCCGCGCGCAGGCCGCGCCCAAGGTCGCGCCGCAGGTCTACCACCCGCTGGCGGCGAGCACCGGCGGCGCGCCGACGATCACGATGCTGCCGGTGGGCGGCCACGGCGGCCCCAACGTGCCGCTGATGTCGCCCACGGCCCAGTTCCTGACCGCGCCGGTGGCCGGTCCCGGCGGCGCGCCGTCCCAGACACGCGAGCTGCCGCTCGACCTGCCGCTGCGCGAGGCCCGCGATGCCTTCGAGCGCGCGTACTTCGAGCACCACCTGTCGCGCGAGCACGGCTCGATGACCCGCGTGGCCGAGAAGACCGGCCTGGAGCGCACGCACCTCTACCGCAAGCTCAAGCAGCTCGGCATCGACCTGTCGAAGGGCGCGTACCGCAAGGGCACGCCGACCCAGCAGTGATGCCTTGAGGATCGTCATCCTCGGCGCCGGTCGGGTCGGCGCGTCGGTCGCCGAGAGCCTGGTCTCGGAGCAGAACGACATCACCGTCATAGACACCGACCCGGCGCGCCTGGCCGAGCTGCAGGACCGGCTCGACCTGCGCACCGTCGTCGGCAACGCCGCGCAGCCGTCCACGCTGCGCGAGGCCGGCACCGACGACGCCGACATGGTGATCGCGACGACCCAGAGCGACGAGACCAACCTCGTCGCCTGCCACCTCGCCGCGCAGGTCTTCAACGTGCCGACCCGCATCGCGCGCGTGCGCGGCGCGGACTTCCAGGACCATCCCGAGCTGGTGGGCGAGGGCGCGTTCTCGGTCGACCACCTGATCGTCCCCGAGAAGACCGTCACCGACTACGTCGCCAAGCTCGTCGAGTTCCCCGAGGCGCTGCAGGTGCTGGAGTTCGCCGGCGGCGCGGCGAGCCTGGTCGCGGTGCGCGCGCACGCCGGCGGCCTGCTGGTCGGCAAGCCGATCCGCGACCTGCGCGCGCACATCCCGCAGGTGGACTCGCGGATCGTCGCGATCTTCCGCGGCGAGGGCGCGGTCTATCCCGACGGCGACACGCGGATCGAGCCGGGCGACGAGGTGTTCGTGCTGGCCGCCACCGAGCACATCCGCACGGTGATGACCGAGCTGCGCAAGATGGACAAGCCGGTGCGCCGCGTGATGCTGGCCGGCGGCGGGCGGATCGGGCTGCGGCTCGCGCGCCGCCTGGCCGAGCAGCGGATCGACGTGCGGATCATCGAGCCCGATGCCAAGCGCTGCGAGCTGCTCGCCACGCAGCTGCCCTCGAACGTGCTGGTGCTCAAGGGCGACGCCACCGACGAGGACCTGCTCGACGAGGAGAGCGTCGGCGAGATGGACCTCTTCTGCGCGCTCACCTCCGATGACGAGGACAACATCATGTCCTCGCTGCTCGCGAAGAAGATGGGCGCGCGGCGCACGATCGCGCTGATCAACCGGCGCGCCTACGCCGACCTGGTCGAGGGCGGGCGGATCGACATCGCGATCGTGCCGGCGCAGGCCACGATCGGCGAGCTGCTCGCACACGTGCGGCGCGGCGACGTGGCCGCCGTGCACTCGCTGCGGCGCGGCGCGGCCGAGGCGCTCGAGGCGATCGCGCACGGCGATCCGCGCTCGAGCAAGGTGGTCGGCCGCCGCATCGAGCAGCTCGAGCTGCCGCCCGGTACCACCATCGGCGCGATCGTCCGGCAGGCGCCGGGCAACCGCTTCGAGGTGATCATGGGGCACCACGACACCGTGGTCGAACCCGAGGACCACGTCATCGTGTTCGTGACCAACAAGCGGATGATCCCGCGGGTCGAGGCCCTGTTCCAGGTGAGCGTCGGCTTCTTCTGAGCGGTCGTGACGGCTCGAGGGCGGACCGCGGCGCCGAACTCGTCCCGCCGTCGCGATGCCGGCCCGCCCTGAATGGCCGCGACGGAGGCGGGACAACCGTGACAGCGTCGCGTGGCGCGCCTACCATGACGACCCCACCACAGGAGACCCCCATGAGCGAACAGACCGGCATGCGCCGGCGGTTCATCGCGACCGCCGGTGCCGCAAGCGGCGCAGCCGTGCTCGGCTTCCCCGCCATCGTGAAGGCGCAGACCACGTCGCTGCGATTCCAGAGCACGTGGCCGGCGAAGGACATCCACCACGAGTACGCGAACGACTTCGCCAAGAAGGTCAACGACATGACCGGCGGCGAGCTGAAGATCGAGGTGCTGCCCGCGGGTTCCGTCGTGCCGGCCTTCGGCCTGCTCGACGCGGTCTCGAAGGGCACGCTCGACGGCGGCCATGGCGTGCTCGTCTACCACTACGGCAAGAACAGCGCGCTCGCGCTGTGGGGCTCGGGCCCGTCGTTCGGCATGGACGCGAACATGCTGCTGTCGTGGCACAAGTACGGCGGCGGCAAGGAGCTGCTCGACGAGCTCTACAAGGCGGTCGGCGCGAACGTCTATTCGTACCTGTACGGTCCGATGCCGACCCAGCCGCTCGGCTGGTTCAAGAAGCCGATCGCCAAGGCCGAGGACTTCAAGGGACTGAAGTACCGGACGGTCGGCCTGAGCATCGACGTGTTCACCGCCATGGGCGCCGCGGTCAACGCGCTGCCCGGTGGCGAGATCATCCCGGCGATGGACCGCGGCCTGCTCGACGCGGCCGAGTTCAACAACGCGTCGTCGGACCGCGTCCTCGGCTTCCCGGACGTCTCGAAGGTCTGCATGCTGCAGTCGTACCACCAGAACGCCGAGCAGTACGAGATCCTCTTCAACAAGGCGAAGCTCGACGCGCTCCCGCCGAAGATGAAGGCGATCATCGACAACGCCGTCGAGGCCGCGTCGGCCGACATGTCGTGGAAGGCGGTCGACCGCTACTCGAAGGACTACCTCGAGATGCAGCAGAAGCAGGGCGTGAAGTTCTACAAGACGCCCGACGCGGTCCTGCAGCAGCAGCTGAAGGTCTACGACGAGGTGGTCGCGAAGAAGTCGGCGGAGAACCCCCTGTTCAAGACGATCCTCGCGTCGCAGAAGGCGTTCGCGGAGCGGGCCGTCCGCTGGGACATGGATACCGTCGTCAACCGGCGCATGGCGTTCAGCCACTACTTCGGCAAGAAGGGCTGACGGTCTCCGGCTGCAGCCGGACGGATCCGGCCGGGCGACGCACCCGGCCGGTCTACGCGCGCGCCGCGACCCGCGGCGCGCGCCTCAGGGAACCCCCCCAATGTCGACCCAGACCTTCCTGCTGTCCATCGATCGCGTGAGCACCGCCGTGGGCAAGGCGGCCGCTTGGCTGCTGATCGCGCTCACGCTGCTCGTGTGCATCGAGGTCGTCCGGCGCTACGCGCTGAACAGCCCGAGCCAGTGGGGCTTCGAACTCTCGGTGATGATGTACGGCACGCTGTTCATGCTGACCGGCGCCTACACGCTCGCGCAGAACGGCCACGTCCGCGGCGACTTCCTCTACGGCTCGATGCCCCCGCGTCGACAGGCCGCCTTCGACCTCGTGCTCTACGTCATCTTCTTCTTTCCCGGGATCGTCGCCCTGCTCTACGCGGGCTGGAGCTACGCGGCCGACAGCTGGGCGATCCGCGAGCACTCGAGCATCACCGCGGACGGCCCGCCGCTCTACTGGTTCAAGTCGGTGATCCCGCTGGCCGGCGCGCTGGTGCTGCTGCAGGGCATCGCCGAGGTCGTGCGCTGCGTGGTCTGCCTGCGCACCGGCGCGTGGCCGGAGCGGCTCGCCGACGTCGAGGAGATCGACGTCGTGAAGACGCAGCTCGAGCAGTCCACCTACGTCGACGACGATGCGCGCCGCGCCGCGATCGCGAGCGTCGACGACATCGAGGAGGCCGCGCACCAGCGCGCCGGCACCTCGTCGCCCAACTCGATCGCCCACGGCCGGGGGGTCGAATGACCAGCGGCTATCTCGGCCTCGCGATGCTGGGGCTCATCGTCATCGCGATCATGATGGGGTTCCCCACGGCGTTCACGCTGATGGGCCTGGGCATGCTCTTCGGGTACATCGCGTACTTCGACCCGTCGCAGAGCATGGTCGCCAACAAGGTGTTCGACCTGATGGTCCAGCGCACCTACGGCGGCATGACCAACGACACGCTGCTGTCGATCCCGCTGTTCGTGCTGATGGGCTACGTGATCGAGCGCGCGGCCCTCGTCGACCAGATGTTCCGCGCGGTGCAGCTGTCGTTCCGTCGGCTGCCGGCGTCGCTCGCGGTCGCCACGCTGATCGTCTGCACGTTCTGGGGCATCGCCAGCGGCATCGTCGGCGCGGTCGTCGTGCTGATGGGCGTGATCGCGATGCGGCCGATGCTCAGCGCCGGCTACGACACGCGGCTCGCCGCCGGCGTGATCACCGCCGGCGGCACGCTCGGCATCCTGATTCCGCCGTCGGTGATGATCATCGTCTACGCGGCGGTGGCCGGGCAGTCGGTGGTGAAGCTCTACGCGGCGGCGATGGTGCCGGGCTTCTTCCTGGCGTTCCTCTACTTCGTCTACATCGTCGGCTGGGCGACGATCAATCCGAAGGTCGCTCCGAAGCTGCCGGATCACCTCAACCGGATGGACGTGCCGGACTGGCTGCAGAAGGTCTCCGGCATCTACGGCACCAACGCGCTGGTCGCGCTGCTGCGCGCGATCGTCTCGCCGGGCCGGCTGCGCGCGGCCTTCCCCGGCGGCGGCGCGCCGGGCATCGGGCGGCTGACCGGCAGCATCGCGATCGCGCTCGGACCGCTGTTCGTCGCGGTGGCCTGCTTCGCGGGCGCCTGGTGGTACGTGGTCGTGCACAGTGCGCCCGACGCCGAGGTCGAGACGATGCAGGCGATCGGCGCCGAGCCGGCGCCGGCGGCCGGGGGCGGCAGCGGGCTCGCGGAGCCGCCGGCCGATGGCCTGCAGGAGCCGCCGAAGGAGGGCGCGGACGCGGGCGGACTGCAGGAGCCGCCGTCCGAGGGCGGCGCGCAGACCTCCACCGGCGGGCTGCAGGAGCCGCCGGGAGCGGGCGGGGTCTCGGACGCCGCGAAGGGCGGCGTGGGCGAGGCGCTGAACTCGGTCGCCGCGGACGCGCCCGAGCCGGGGACACACGTGCCCGAGAACTTCCACGCCTGGTTCTGGGGGCTCGCGGCGGCGACGCTGCTCGGGCTCGCGCTCTATTACCGCGATTTCGACGCGGAGAACCTCGAGGTGCAGCGGCTGCTGTTCTCGTCGGTGATGCCGCTCGCGCTGCTGACCGGCATCGTGCTGGTGGTGATCCTGTTCGGCATCACCACCGCGACCGAGTCGGCCGCGGTCGGCGCGGCGGGCGCGTTCCTGCTCGCACTGCACTCGGGCAAGTTCTCGTTCGCCAAGCTCAAGGAGTCGATCTACCTGACCGCGAAGACCACGGCGATGGTCTGCTGGCTGTTCGTGGGCTCGGGCCTGTTCTCGGCGGTGTTCGCGCTGCACGGCGGGCAGGAACTGATCGAGCGCTGGATCATGGGCATGGACCTGTCGCCGCTGCAGTTCCTGATGCTCTCGCAGGCGCTGATCTTCATCCTGGGGTGGCCGCTGGAATGGACCGAGATCATCGTGATCTTCGTGCCGATCTTCCTGCCGC
>JBAXJZ010000130.1:0-9258 GCA_037137595.1 Burkholderiales bacterium
GAGGTGGTCCACGACGACGGCCGCGTGACCCTCGTGCCGGTGGAGATCCGGATCCTCGACGCGCGCTCGATCGCGTCGATCGCGATGAAGAAGGCGGCCTGAGATGACGATCCAGCTCCACGACCATCCCCGCGCCTTCCCGATCGGCGGCCCGATCATCGAGATGCAGGACATCTCGCTCGCCTTCGGCGGCGTCAAGGCGCTGACGAAGATCTCGTTCGACGTCCGCGAGCACGAGGTCCGCGCGATCATCGGCCCGAACGGCGCCGGCAAGAGCTCGATGCTCAACGTGATCAACGGCGTCTACCGGCCGCAGGAAGGGTCCTACCGCTTCCGCGGCGAGAACATCGTCGGCATGACGCCGCGCCGCGCCGCGCACCTCGGCATCTCGCGCACCTTCCAGAACATCGCGCTCTTCAAGGGCATGTCGGTGCTCGACAACATCATGGCGGGCCGCAACCTGAAGATGCACGCCAACTTCCTCGAGGTGGCCTTCCACCTGCCGCGCGCGCGCCGCGAGGAGACCGAGCACCGCGACGTCGCCGAGGAGATCATCGAGTTCCTCGAGATCGAGCACATCCGCAAGACGCCGGTCGGCCGCCTGCCCTACGGCCTGCAGAAGCGGGTCGAGCTCGGCCGCGCGCTGGCCGCCGAGCCCTCGGTGCTGCTGCTCGACGAGCCGATGGCCGGCATGAACGTGCAGGAGAAGCAGGACATGTGCCGCTTCATCCTCGACGTCAACGACCACTACGGCACCACCATGGTCCTGATCGAGCACGACATGGGCGTGGTGATGGACATCTCCGATCGCGTCGTCGTCCTCGACTACGGCAAGAAGATCGGCGACGGGACGCCCGACGAGGTGCGGAGCAACCAGGACGTGATCGACGCCTATCTCGGCGTCGCGCACTGAGGACCAGGCGATGGCGGCGTTTCAGTTCTTCATGGAAGTGCTGGTCGGCGGTCTGCTGGCCGGCGTGATGTACGCGCTGGTGGCGCTCGGCTTCGTGCTGATCTACAAGGCGTCCGGCGTCTTCAACTTCGCCCAGGGCGCGCTGGTGTTCTTCGGCGCGCTGACCTTCGTCGGCTTCATGGAGCTCGGCCTGCCGTTCTGGGCGTCGCTGCCGGTGACGATCGGGGTGATGGTGCTGGTGGGCATGGGCACGGAGCGCTTCGTGCTGCGGCCGCTGGTCAACCAGCACGAGATCACGCTGCTGATGGCGACGATCGGGCTGACCTTCGTGATCGAGGGCGTGGCGCAGCTCGTCTGGGGCGTCGAGGTCCGGCGCCTGGACCTGGGCATCAAGGACGAGCCGATGGGCTGGCTCGCCGACACCACGGGCCTGCTGATCAGCCAGATCGACGTGTTCGCCGCGGTGGTGGCGGGCATCCTGGTGGCGACGCTCGCTCTGGTCTTCTCGAAGACCAAGGTCGGCCGCGCGCTGCGCGCGGTGGCCGACGACCATGCCGCCGCGCTGTCGATCGGGATCCCGCTCAAGCGCATCTGGGCGCTGGTCTGGGCGATCGCGGGCGTGGTCGCGCTGGTGGCCGGCATGCTCTGGGGCGCCCGCAGCGGCGTGCAGTTCGCGCTGGTGTTCGTCGCGCTCAAGGCGCTGCCGGTACTGATCATCGGCGGCTTCACCTCGGTGCCCGGCGTGATCGTCGCCGGCCTGATCGTCGGCGCCGCCGAAAAGCTCGCCGAGGTCTACGTCGGACCGTCGTTCGGCGGCGGCATCGAGGGCTGGTTCCCGTACGTGCTTGCGATCCTTTTCCTGCTCGTCCGGCCCGAGGGCCTGTTCGGCGAGAAGATCATCCGCCGCGTCTGACCCGAGAAGAGAGCCGACATGTTCTATCGCGAAGCGGGTCAGTTCCGCACGACCTACGCCCAGGACCGCCAGATCCTGCCGCTGCGGCAGGATCGCACCGGCATGACGCTGCTGCTGCTGCTGGCCGTCGGGGTGATCCCGATGATCGCCTCGGACTACTGGCTGAAGGCGCTGCTGATCCCCTGGCTGATCTTCTCGCTGGTGGCGCTCGGCCAGAACATCCTCACCGGTTACGCCGGGCAGCTGTCGCTGGGCTCGGCGGGCTTCATGGCGGTGGGCGCGTTCGCCTGCTACAACCTGATGCTGCGCATCGACGGCATGCCGTTCCTGGTCGCGCTGGTGCTCGCCGGCCTGTGCGCGGCGGCCGTGGGCATGGCCTTCGGCCTGCCCAGCCTGCGGATCCGCGGCCTGTACCTCGCGGTGGCGACGCTGGCCGCCCAGTTCTTCATCGTCTGGGCGCTCGACAAGTTCGGCTGGTTCAAGAACTACGACCCCGCCGGCGTGATCACGGCGCAGAAGATCGAGATCCTCGGCTTCGCGTTCGACACGCCGCAGAAGAAGTACCTGCTGGTGCTGGCGATCGTCGCCGTGCTCGCGCTGCTCGCGAAGAACATGGCGCGCGGCTCGACGGGCCGGGCGTGGATGGCCGTGCGCGACATGGACGTGGCCGCCGAGGTGATGGGCATGCCGCTGATGCGCACCAAGCTGCAGGCCTTCGCGATCAGCTCGTTCTACTGCGGCGTGGGCGGCGCCCTCTTCGCGTATGCCTACCTCGGCACGGTCGAGCCCTCGGCGTTCACCATCGACCTGTCGTTCCGCGTGCTGTTCATGATCATCATCGGCGGCGTCGGCACGATCCTCGGTTCGTTCCTCGGCGCGGGCTTCATCCTGCTGCTGCCGATCTTCCTGAGCGTGCTGTTCCATGCGGTCTTCGGCAACGCCATCGACGCGAGCGTGACCTCGGCGGTCGAGCTGATCGTCTTCGGCGTGCTGATCATCGTGTTCCTGATCGTCGAGCCCCACGGACTCGCACGCATGTGGCAACTGACGAAGGAGCGGCTGCGCCTGTGGCCGTTCCCGCACTGAACCCGGATTCCCTACACGGGGCGTCGCCCCGACGACCCCACCATCCCCACCAGGAGACGACGACGATGGCGACTTCCTTCCTCGGCCGCACGCTGCGCGCGGCGCTCGCGATCACCGCGGTCAGCGCAGCCGCGCTGGTGCCCGCGATCGCGCAGGCGCAGGCGAAGGAGCAGTACTTCGGCATTCCCAGCTACCGCGTGGGCCCGTTCGCGGCCGGCGGCAGCGGATTCTTCGGCGGCATCATCGACTACCTGCAGTACGTGAACATGAAGGAGGGCGGCGTCAACGGCGTGCAGCTCACCTGGCAGGAGTGCGAGACCGAGTACAACGCCGCGCGCGGCGTCGAGTGCTACCAGCGCCTGCTGAAGAAGGGTGACCAGCAGATGCACATCTTCGAGCCGCTGGCCACGCCGATCGCCTACGGCGTGCTCAACCGGGTCGACGACGACAAGGTCATCCTGACCCAGTACGGCTACGGCCGCTCCGACGCCGCCGACGGCCGGGTGTTCCCGTGGGTCTTCGCGACGATGACGAGCTACTGGTCGCAGATGTCGGCCAAGCTGAACTGGGTGGCCCAGCGCGAAGGCGGCATCGACAAGATGAAGGGCAAGAAGATCGTCCACCTGCACCTGGACTCGGCCTTCGGCCGGGAGCCGCTGCCGGTGCTGCGACGCCTTTCCAAGGAGTGGGGCTTCGAGCTGGTCGAGATCCCGGTGCCGGCCCCCGGCATCGAGCAGCAGTCGCAGTGGCTGCGGATCCGCCAGGAGCGTCCGGACTGGGTGATGCTCTGGGGCTTCGGCGCCGGCATGAACTCGACCGCGATCACCAGCGCCGCCCGCGTGAACTTCCCGCGCGAGAAGCTGCTGGGCGTCTGGTGGGCGGGTTCCGAGGAGGACGTGCTGCCGGCCGGCGACGCGGCCAAGGGCTACTTCGCGGCCGCCAACGTGCCGAGCGGCAAGCAGTTCCCGCTGGTTCAGGACATCGAGAAGGTGGTCTACGGCGGCGGCAAGGGCAACCTGCAGGACCCGAAGCGCATCGGCAACATCTACTGGAACCGGGGCGTGACCGCCGGCATCTTCTGGGTGGAAGCGATCCGCAACGGCCAGCGCCTGGCGAACAAGAAGGGCATGCCGCTGAACGGTGACGAGATCCGCGCCGGCTTCGAGTCGCTGAACCTGACGCCGGCCCGGCTGAAGGAACTGGGCATCGAGGGCATGCTGCCGTCGTTCAGCCTGTCCTGCGCCGACCACGAGGGCGCCGGCGTCGTGAAGATCATCCAGTGGGACGGCACCAAGTGGAACACGGTGACGCCGACCTGGGTCTCGTCCGACCGCAAGATGATCCGCGAGATGGTCGAGGAGTCGGCGGCGAAGTACGCCACCGAGCAGAAGATCACGCCGCGCAAGTGCTGAGGGCCATCCGGCCGCAGTGAGCGAGACGGGGCGGACCGCGGTCCGCCCCGCCCGAACCGAGTTCCCGAGGAAGCACCATGTCCGTCGCCGTCGCCGAAGCCCCCGTGCGCGCCGCTCCCGCGGCGAGCGCCCCGCCGATCCTGGCGGTGCGCAACATCGAGGTCATCTACGACCACGTGATCCTGGTGCTGCGCGGGGTCTCGCTGGAAGTGCCCCGCGGCAAGATCGTCGCGCTGCTCGGCGGCAACGGGGCCGGCAAGAGCACGACGCTGAAGTCGGTCTCGACCCTGCTCGCTTCCGAGCGCGGCGCGGTCACCAAGGGTTCGATCGAGTACGACGGCAAGCGCACCGACACGCTGACCCCGGGCGACCTGGTCGGCATGGGCATGGTCCAGGTGATGGAGGGCCGGCACTGCTTCGGTCACCTGACGGTCGAGGAGAACCTGCTGACCGGCGCCTACACGCGGACGCTGTCGGCCGCGGAGACGCGCGAGGCGCTCGAGCGGGTCTACGCCTATTTCCCGCGGCTCAAGGTCCGTCGCACGAGCCTGTCCGGCTACACCTCGGGCGGCGAACAGCAGATGACCGCGATCGGCCGCGCGATGATGGCCAAGCCGAAGATGCTGCTGCTCGACGAGCCGTCGATGGGCCTGGCGCCGCAGATCGTCGCCGAGATCTTCGAGATCGTGAAGGACCTGAACCAGAAGGAAGGCGTGAGCATCCTGCTGGCCGAGCAGAACACGAACGTCGCCCTCAAGTACGCCGACCACGGCTACATCCTGGAGAGCGGCCGGATCATGATGGACGGCGCGGCCAAGGCGCTCGCCGAGAACCCCGAGGTCAAGGAGTTCTACCTGGGCCTGTCGGGCGACGGACGCAAGAGCTTCCGCGACGTGAAGGCCTACCGTCGCCGCCGGTCCTGGATGTGATCGGTCCGGGGGCGTCGCGCCCGCGCGGTCCCCGGGCCGCGCGCGGGCGCTCCGACCGACCGGCTCAGGCCGGTGCCAACGCGGTCTCGACCAGCCTGACCCAGTAGGCCGCGCCGACCGGCAGCACCGCGTCGTTGAAGTCGTAGCCGGGGTTGTGGACCATGCAGCCGCCGGCGCTGCCGGTGCCGTTGCCGATCCACACGTAGGCGCCGGGCCGCGCACGCAGCATCCACGCGAAGTCTTCCGAGCCCATCGCGGGCTTCGGGTCGAGCCGCACGCGATCGTCACCCACCAGCGCGCCGGCCACGCGCGCGCAGAGCTCGGCTTCGGCCTTCGTGTTGACCGTCGGCGGATAGCGGCGCTCGTAGCGGACCGAGATCGTCGCGCCGTGTGATGCGGCGGTGCCCTCGCAGAGCTCGCGGATGCGACGCTCGACCTGCGCCTGCACGTCCTCGCTGAACGCTCGCACGGTGCCGCCGATCACCGCCTCGTTGGGGATGATGTTCCAGGCGGTGCCGCTGTGGAACTTGGTGACCGACAGCACCGCGGGCTCGAGCGGATCGACGTTGCGGCTGACGATGGTCTGCAGCTTCTGCACGAGCTCGGCGCCGGTGGTGATCGGGTCGATGCCGTGGTGGGGCATCGCGCCATGCGAGCCGCGCCCGGTGAGCGTGATCTCGAAGATGTCGTAGGACGCCATCATCGGGCCGGGCTTGACCGCGAAGGTGCCCGCTTCCATGCCGGGGATGTTGTGCATCCCGAAGACCGCGTCGACCGGAAAGCGCTCGAAGAGGCCTTCCTCGACCATCACCCGTCCGCCGCCCTCGTTCTCCTCGGCGGGCTGGAAGATCACGATGACGGTGCCGTCGAAGTCCCGGGTCGCGGCGAGGTGGCGCGCGGCGCCGAGCAGCATGGTCGTGTGGCCGTCGTGGCCGCAGGCGTGGTGCTTGCCCGGGGTCTTCGACGCCCACTCGACGCCGGTGCCTTCCTGCATGTCGAGCGCGTCGAGGTCGGCGCGCAGTCCGATCGACTTCGTGCCCGGGCGGCCGCGGATGACGCCCACCACGCCGGTCTTCGCGATGCCCTCGTGGACCTCGTCGACGCCGAACGCGCGCAGCCGCTCGGCGACGAAGCGCGCGGTGCCCACCTCCTCGAACGCGGTCTCCGGGTTCGCATGGATGTGGCGCCGCCACTCGGTCATCTGCGGCAGGTACCGGCCCAGTTCCTCGATCGCGCCCATGGGGTGCGGCTCCTTCGTCTCGTCGACTGCGAAAGGCGGGATCGTAGCGCGAACCGGGCCGGCGGCCGGGTCAGCCTTCCGCGCGGATGTTCCGCTCCCGGATGACCCGGCTCCAGCGCTCGACCTCGCCGCGGATCAGCGCGTCGAAGTCGTCCGCGGAGCCGGGCGTGACCTGGGTGCCCATGCCCTCCAGCCGGGCCAGCACCTCCGGCTGCTGGAGCGCGGCCAGCACCTCGTCGGACAGCCGCTTCACGATCGGCTTCGGCGTGCCGGCCGGCGCCACGAGGCCGTACCAGGGCAGGAACATCGCGTCGGCCCAGCCCGCCTCGCCCACGGTCGGCACGTCGGGCAGCTGCGCCCAGCGCTTCGGCGCGCCGACGGCGAGCGCACGCAGCCGTCCCTCCTTCACGTGCGGCACCGCGAGGCCGCCGGTCAGCAGGCCGAAGTGCACCTGGCCGCTGACGAGGTCGCCGATCATCTGCGGCTGGCCGGGGTAGCGGACGTCGACCAGCTGCAGGCCGGTCAGCGAGAAGAACAGCTCCTGGCCGAGGTGGTTCGAGGTGCCGACGCCGGGGTTCGTCACCGAGAGCTTGCCGGGCCGCGCCTTCGCGTACTCGACGAACTCGCGCAGCGTCTTCACGGGCACGGACGGCGAGACGACGAACAGGTTCGGCGGCGCGCCGATCAGGCCCAGGCCGGTGAAGTCGGCGGTGCGGAAGCGGGCGTTGGGCGACAGCATCGGCTGGGTGACGGTGGCCGGCGACGCGGTCAGCAGCGTGTAGCCGTCGGCCGGCGCGCGCGCGACGGCCTCGGTACCGATGTTGCCGTTCGCGCCGGTGCGGTTCTCGACGAGGAAGGGCTGCTTCAGCACGACGGCGAGCCGGTCGGTGACCGCGCGGGTGACGAGGTCGACCACGCCGCCTGCGGGGAAGGGGACGACGACCTTCACCGGCTTCGACGGCCAGGTCTCCTGGGCGTGCGCGGCGGTGGCGCGGAACGCGGCGGGCAGCGCGGACGACGCCGCGGCGGCGAGGGCGAGGCGGCGGCGGGTCGGGTCGACGGTGCGGGTCATGCGGGGCTCCTCTGCAGTGATCGGGGCGTCGTGGCGCCGGTGTGTCGGGACGAGTGGAACGGTCGAGGGGAGGGCGGACCGGGGGTGAACGAGGGCGGCGGGATGGGGGGCGGCGTTCCGGTGCGGCGGTCAGCCGGGCGTGCCCGGCCGCGACGGTGCCAGCGTCGCGACGCGCGCGAGCGCGGCGTCGGTCTCGCGGACCAGCCGCGCCAGGATCGCGGCCGCCGGCGCCTCCTCCCGCAGTCACGCGACGCTCTGGCCGGCGGCCTCGTAGACGAGCGGCTCGACGGCGTGCTCCTCGATCGCCGCGAGCAGCTCGCCGGTCAGCGCGTGCTGCCAGGGCATGGCCAGCGGCTCGGGCGCGCCGGGCGCGGCCCAGGCGTCGCTCCACGCGCTGCGGACCACGCGGCAGGGCTTGCCGCTGTGCGCGCGGGTGATCAGCGTGTCCTCGCTGCCGGCGGCGACGAGCTTCGCGAGCAGTGCGGGCGGGGTGTGGTTCTCGGCGGCGCCCAGCCACGCGGTGCCGAGCCACGCGCCTTGTGCGCCCATCGCGAGCGCGCCGGCGATCTGTGCGCCGGTCGCGATCCCGCCGGCGGCGATCACCGGCACGCCGCCGGCCGCCTCGATCACCTGCGGCATCAGCGTCATCGTGCCGATCGGGCCGGTGTGGCCGCCGGCGTCGGCGCCCTGCGCGATCAGTACCTCGGCGCCGGCCGCGAGCGCGGCGCGCGCGTGTTTCGGCGAACCGACGAGCGACAGCGTGCGCTTGCCCGACGCGCGGATCCGCGCGACCAGGTCGAGGGGCAGGCCGACCGCGGTCGCGACCGCGGCGACGTCGGAGGCGAGCACGGCGTCGGCCTGCGCGTCGAAGAGGCGGCGCGTGCGCACCACCGACGAGAAGAAGTTCGGCCGCGTGGCCGGCGGCACCTCGAAGCGACGCCGCAGTCCGTCTACGAAGTCGCGATGCCCGGCGGGAATCGCCGCGCGGCCCGCCTCGGCCTCGGCCTCGTCGGCCGGCATGCCGGCGGGCAGCATCAGGTCGACCGCGAAGGGCGCGTCACCGACCGCGGCGCGCACGCGGGCGATCAGCGGCGCGATCTCCTCCGGCCGCTCGCGCGCGACGCCGAGCACGCCGTAGCCGCCCGCGAGCGTGACGGCCGCGACGACGTCCGGCGAATGCGAGAACGCGAAGACCGGCACCCGCATGCCCAGCAGCTCGCAGACCGGCGTGCGCCACGAGACCGTGCTCATCGCGTCGGCTCCGGGTCGGCCATCCGTGCGTCGAAGCCGTCGAGGTCGAGGCAGGGATGGCGACCGCCCGCGGCCGAGCGCAGCACGTGGCGGCCGATCAGCGTCTTGTGGACCTCGCTCGCGCCCTCGCCGATCTGGTTCAGCTTCGCGTCGCGCATGAAGCGCTCGAGCGGGAACTCCTTGAGATACCCGTTGCCGCCGAACAGCTGCAGGCAGTCGGTGGTGATCCGCATGCCGAGGTCGGTCGCGTGCAGCTTCGCCATCGACGCGCGGACCGACACGTCCGCATCGCCGCGGTCGTAGCGGTCGGCGGCGTCGCGGGTCAGGCAGCGGGCGGCTTCGAGCTGCGTCGCCATGTCGGCGAGCATCCACTGCACGCCCTGGTGCTCGCCGAGCGACGCGCCGAAGGTGCGGCGCCGGCCGCACCACTGTGCGGCCATCT